>NZ_JAVMIP010000006.1 GCF_031729055.1 Pseudocalidococcus azoricus BACA0444
AATTATTTTACCCACTGTTGCTACTGTGCCAACTAGTCATGAAAAATGCTGTAAAGCACACCATCATAGAAAGCGATTGAAGGGAAATAGTCATCTGTTTCTTCACCAGGTGGCAACGGATTAAATCCACCCCAGCTTTGCCCGCCATTGGTGCTAGATGCTACATAGTCCGTCCCATTGGTACCCCGAACTGTAATAAAGAGCGTGTCATCACCATCGTTCGTCATGGATGGGCTACTGTGGCTGAGTCCATCAAGTTCCTGTTGTGCAAAAGTATTACTGAGATCGCTGCCGTCAATGATTAAGCCATTATTCCCCGCAAGATTGGTTAATTTAAGGTTACCGTCGTCTGCCAGCCACTCATGGCCATAGACCACATACACCTGACCACTATAGGGGGAAGCCACGACCAGACTGTCGTAGATTTTGCCATTGGCATCTTGATCGTTCAGGTTACTTCCAGAAAACAGCGCACCTGCTGCCAGTCCCCCTGCAATGCCACCACTCAGCTTCATCACCCCAGCAGCAGCCCCCGGTTGGAGACTTTGATAGGTTGGGGTGCTCCCGTTAAATATATTATCTGAACCAAAAACAATAAAGGCTTCCCCGGTACTGTATTCGGAGTTGGGAGACCCTAAAACTAAATCTGCTAACCCGTCTCCATTTAAATCTCCGGATAAATTCAGGGTTTTACCAAGCTTGGCAAATGTACTACTACCGCCGAGGATTAAGTCTGCCTCCCGACTAAGGACATAGGTTGTTTTATTGAAGGGATTATTTTTGGATCTCCCTTGTAAGATAAAACTTAATCCTGTGGCATCGTTTCCTTCAGGAGCACCGAAAACAACATCATCAAAGCCATCTCCATTGACATCTCCCCCTGTACTCACGGCATATCCCAGTTGGGCATCGCTGTTTAGAATTGGAGCGCCATCAAGAATAATGCCATTACTGCCAGTAAGACTGTTTTCGGAGAGGTTGTAAGTGGGGTTTTGGCTACCAAAAACAATATAAGCACGACCAGTCTGCAAATTCTTAGAGTAGGAAGCACCTCTACCCGTACTTGGCACCGTTGTTAAAGTGGTTGAATAATTCTGGGCTTGGGTTCCGGTTGCGTTCTGGTTGACACCATCCCCATTAAACTCTACATCTTGACGATAATTCGGAGCCCCGATAATAATATCGGCAAAGCGATCTCCATTAACAGATAGAGGAGAGGCAAAATCAAAAAATGGCGGGGTTGGCTTCGGGCTTGACACGGCCACTGAAAAACCGACCTGACTTGTCCAAGTTTTATTCTGAATGTATTGGTCTGTATGACTGCCTGATGTACCTGTGAGGATGACATTGTCAGAGTCTAAGTTGACGGTGTTAGGGTTAGTGCTAGTGTCATCAAAGAACTTCTTGTTACCGAGAACAAGATACACTGCCCCCACTGCTTCATTCTTGTTATTAATGGTGTAGCTGGCATAGGGGGCGCCAACGACAATATCATCAATGCCATCGCCATTGACATCACCTATCGCAATCGAGAATCCGGACTGGCTTCCCTCTTGCCCAATCAGAGTCACCCCTGGATTATTCGCTAAATCAATGGTCTGGTTGGGGGTAATACTTGTACCAGAAATAATGTAAACATTACCGGATTTATCACCGTTGGCATTATTGGCCTGGGAGGCACCAATTATGAGATCATCAACTCCATCCCCGTCAACATCACCAACAGCTAAGACAGTGCCAATTTGTGGGGGAAAGCTGGTACTGCCATCAGGGTTGGAATGTTTAATCAGAACCCCATCTTGAGGAACTGTGGTTGTGGATAGTTCATTGACGTTATTAGCCTCAATGATGTCATTACTGCCAGCGGGTAATACCCAAACAATCCCTCTACCTGCATCAGCACTCGACTGCGAAACGACAATGGCATTTGCTAGATTGGTGCCCACGGAGTTAGACAACATAAAGTGACCCGCTGCAACCGCAGTTCCCGCATTATTGGGAACGTTTAAAATAGCACCACTATCTACCTGATTCAGGTTCGTGACTTCATTTTCTAGAATGGTACCAATGGCGATTTGTTCTTTCCCTGCTTCTGTGGCTTGGGCAATTGTGCTACTGGGGTTAGGAATAATCGTTGCAGTAATAGGAATTGTCGTAGGAATAGGAATCGTCGGCGTACTCTCGCCACTGTTGGTTGAGGTATAAAAGATGACATTAACGGTTTGCCCCGGAAGCAGGTCACTTTCAAACGACGAATCTTGAAAGTATAAATCCAGAGTAGGATTTTCTGACATCACGGTATAGCTAAAGTCAGTACTTGGATTCAGAGGATTGATCAACTGACCATTAACGATGACTCCAATCGCCCAGCCCGGATCGGGGGCATTCCCTACTGTCCAATTCGCGGTGTTATCGGATGAGACAACTTTTAGGATTTTTATGCCGGTAATGGTGGTGCCAGGGGCAATCGTTTCAGGTACTTGGATGCGTACCCGGCTATCAGGCTGGCCATCAGGCATGAGTTGGAAGGAATTGGAGACAATATCGACAACGGGTGAGCGTTCTAAAAGAGGAGATGTGGGCCGATCGGCGGCTTCCGTTGAAAATTGGCTGGGGGTTCCCCAAGTCCCGGAAGCGGCATCATAAACACTATAAAAAGTGGCATCTGTAGCGGCATTAGGACTGGAATAGCGGTTGTTGTAGTGGTTGGTGATTTGGCCAACACTGTTGAAGGTTAAGCTGTCCACTTGCCCGAGGTTATTGGTTGTCCCAACATTGGTATTGGGAGTAAGCAAACCGTTATAGTACGCCACCTCATCGAGTTGACCACTAAAGTTGTAACCCAGTACTAAGGGCACTGAACTGGGAGCAAATCGACTTCCCTGCTGTTGTTTCTTTAACTCCCCATTGATGTAGAGAGAAGCAACTTGGCTATTGGCATCATAGGTGGCAACAACGTAGTACCAGGCCTGGGGCGAAAGGGAATCTGCGACAATTTCTCCACCACCTGCATTAAACACAATGGAGTTATTGGAGCCAGTCCGGACATACCAGCCTGGAGTCTGGGTAAAGGTGAGTCCTTGGTTAAGGGTACTGGTGGTACTGGTTTGCCCTTGCGCGGCCGGATCGATAACAAAGGTTGTGCCTAGAATTTGCGTAACCGGGCCTGGGGTAATGCCAGCCAAGACCTGTGCTTGAATATCTAGGTCTAATTGAGGCACACCAGCGAGAGCGACTTGAGTATCATCGGGAAGGGTTAAAACTCTGTTAGGCAGAAGGCCTGCCAGGTCAAAATCTAGGTTAAAGGAAGAGAGCCCCGATCCTGGATTGTTAACGGTAATTGCTGTAGTTGGTAGCACTGCCACAGCGTAAGCAAAGCCCCAATTACCCTGTTCATCTTGGGTTGGTGTCTTAGTAACTGAGAGAGAAATTGTTGCAGTGGGCAGAACAGCATCAAGATTGTAACCCCCTTGATCCACTAAGCTTTGATTGGGACTTAAGTCATTAGCATTAACCCAGAACTCAACACTAAAATCCCCCAGGGAGGACTGTGTATCGGTGCCTGGGACGAGAATATACCCCTGTCCATTAAAGCCGACACTGGTATTGGGGTCGCCGCTGCCGTTGGCTGCTAAGAGCGCGCCGGGTTGGCCATAGCTCACAGTCCCAACATAGACAGCATTACTCCGTTGGCCACCAGTTGAACCGTTGGTCGCCACTACAGCCCCATTACGCTCATCTAAACGAAAATAAAGATCGGGTTTATCCTTGATCACGCTGTAGGCATAACCAGGATCGGTGGCATCGCTCCAGAAAATTGCGGGACTCCCTTGAAGCTCACCCACTTCGAGGCTGTCAATGCTCTGGCTTGTGGCCAGGCCACTGTTGGGAATGGCTACGGGGCTTGACCACTGCTGTGTGAGTCCATTAAAGATAGCTGTATAAATTGTTTGACCAGTGGTATCTGAGGTATTCACCCAGGCAGCAACTAACTCATTATCGGTGGGGCCTGGGCCTAATGTAACTTTGGTATCACTGCCTGAATTTTGAGTTAGGAGGATCGGGGTTTGCCAGCTATTGCCACTATCGGCATAGGAGTAGTAGATGTCTGTACTCAATAGAGCTTGGGTAATCTCACTACTACTGCTTTGAGAGTTGAGGCTGCTACCATCCGCATGGGCCCAGACCAAAAGACGACTGGGACTTGAACCATTTAAGTAATAACCAATGGCTGGATCAAAATTAAAGCCGCGGGAACCCTCATTCGGAATAGATTCGGGGGCTCCCCAGTCAGAACCAGAGAGTACAGCCGCTTGAACTCGGGAAGTGGGGACAGAATTTTGGGAAAGATTAGTCAGGGGAACTTGGTCATTACTGCCATCGGCTACCCAGGCCATGGTGGTAGCAGTCAGAACCGTGTCCCCTAGTGTTTGGGTGATGGAGCTAATGCTAGGGGGCCCATCATTGACAACATTTTGCACCTGATTGCTTGTCAACGTTGCTGTGGCTGAACCCCCAGTACCACCGCCCCCATTTTGACTAAAGTCAACTGAGACCTGGCCAGGCTGATACCCTGAACCCCCACTGAGGACATTGACAGCCGTAATTACACCATTGGTCACGGTTACAGACAACAGGCCTGGCAAAAAGGATTGCGCTGAAGGAGTAGTGGACTGGGTTGGCGAGACCACAAATATGCCTGATTTACCGCCTAGATAACCTGATCCCCCATTGGTAACAGTCACTTGTCCCAGGCGGCCCGTATTAGTTGTGGTATCAGTAACGGTGACTGTGATCTCTGCGGTTGCTCCAGACCCGCCACTAGAGTTAAGAAATGTATCAAGGGATAGGACTTGATTCGTGCTGTAGCCACTTCCCGGATCCACCACTGTGAAACCAGAAATGACTCCTTGATTGACATACACATTGACTAAGGCTGGATCACTAACCCCTAGAGCGGTGAGGGCAATTTGAAAGCTGCCGTTACGGCCATTGAGATACTGAGAGCCGCCGCTGCTGAGGGTAATATCCCGAATTTGATAGGTCGATGAGGGTGCAATTTGATTGGGGTTGGTGACACTGGAAAATGAATTTTGATAGTTATTTGTGCTGCCAGTATAGGGGTTGTAGCTGACTGTAACGCTGCCATTGAGGGGTATCAGACCACTGGCCAAGTTGTTGGGATTAAATGAGTTGGTTGTGGATGAGGCAGAGCCAGGAGCAGGATTCAGGAAGGTACCGCTAGTCCCCCAGCTCCAGCTCCACTTAAAAATTGCTGCCTGTAAGTCAACTTGAATCCCAACTTGCCACGGAATTGTAAATTGCAGATCGGGATCTACTTCTAAGTCAAAATCTAGACCAGCGGTAGCGATACTTTGGGCTTTGAAGACATTTTTCAGAATCCCGACAGTGCCAGTCAGGGTTAAATCCAGAGGAAGCTGAAAACCATACCCAAACTGCTGATACTCTTCCTTGGCAGGCCAGGGCCAGGGGGGCATACTGATGTCAAAGGCGGAGATTAAAATTGGGCCTGGGTCGAGCTTGCCGACTTCACCAATCGCTGCCCGCTCCACTTTTGAAAGTTTGGAGTAAGCAGGAACAGTGGACATTAGGTAAGCTGTTTCTGGCCCCCCAGAACTTGGGTTATCTATGGCTTTTAGGGCCCAATTAGGTAGGTAATAGGCAAATGGGGGGTTAGTATTGTTTTTGGGGTCGGTAAAGGTATAAGCAACACCCAATCCCAGAAAAAGATCTGCCTCCGCTTGCATTTGGCCAAGATTGATATTCTTCGTGCCGAGATTTACTTGATAGCTCTTATAAAGATCTAAATAAATATCAAAGGAGCGTTGTAGTCCGGCCAATTGCCCGGTTTGGGCTTGATAATTAATTCGTCCTGTTGAATCGATCCCAATATCTCTGACTCCCCAACCGCCAAGACTAATCAAACTACCCTTTCGTGCTTGATTGGAGAATGAAATCCCAGTGTCAGCTTTCTTCTTTCCGTCTTCCCTTGAGTATTTGTTAATTGCCGCAGCTAAACTGGCCTCGAGATACTGCTGATTCCGACTCATCTCAATGTTGCTATCAAGAGTCAGGCCGACAGTAGTTGTTTCGGCTAAGAAGGGTACTTTTAGATTTAGAAACTTGTGGGATAAGGATAGATTTAAGTTAAAGGAGCGGCTGATACCAGCGGGAAATGACTGCTCTGAGAGAGTTGGGCTAGTTTCAGAGCTAAGTCCTTGAACACCTGAACCCAAGGGATAGTAAATTGCCATTTCCCGAGATGAGTTGGGAAAGGTCAGCGGGATTGTCTGTCCACTGGAAAATAAAAGGGAAGTCTGACCAGTTTCACTATCTAGATCAATAGACAGCGCACTCCGATAGAGATCCGAATCATCGCGATTGGGATTTGCTGCATCCGTGCCCATCTGCAATGGATCCAGGGCATATTCAGGATTCCGGGGGTCTAGACCAAGTACCTTTTGATAAACCAGTTCAATGCCGCCATCGCCACTGAAGGTAACATCAGTACCTTGATCAGCAACCCCATCTTGGGTAATTTGAACTGCCTCTGACCAAATGACTGCGCCACTGGCATCGTAACGACCGACAACGGCATAAATTTCCCTAGCATTCCCAATTCCTTTTTCCCAAAATGCCATCAGGCCTGGGGCAAATTCATTTTCACCGTAGGGGATGATTGGGGCAGCGAGGAGCTTGAGATTCTTCCCCCCTTGGGCATTGGTAATGGACTTGGCTTGATCCCAAGTGCCAGAATTTTGATCGTAGATCGCATGAATCAGTTGGCCGTTGTTTTCCCAGATGATGTGATTTGTGCCTGCAATATCAACGGCGGTTGTGGCATAAGATGCGTAGGGATTCATCGGGTATTCCTAGGGAACAGTAAAGGCAAAGCGAGAAGATATCTAAATCTAAGTCAGGATAGATTTTACTGGGAAACCATGAGTAGTTGAACAGCCAGGTTCTAGTATTTCTAGGTTATCGAAAATTTATCAGGTTCATACTTAATTATTTTGACGTTTTCATAACCTCCAATAAATAAATATCCTGGCTAACTACGTCAAAGACGCATGGAAACCTTAATCGGTTCCTCAATGCTGGTAGTTTTAACACTAATTTATATAGTGTATTTTGGTTGACTCACTAAAAATTCAAGTAGGCTCAATGGTTAACACCCGGCGTATTTCATCAGTCGCAAATCCTAAGGCCATGGGTCGTCTGACCCCCGGTAAAACCGCAACATCATAAAGCTCTGTAATCACCCCATCTAAATGGAGCCAATGCACAATATCACCCCGCTTTAAATCCACCACACAAAGCCCACAGCGGGCCTCCGTCTTTAATTCTGCCAATCGTTCATCCAATGGCAACCCTGCGAAAGACTTCTCTCGGGGCTTAGATAAACCAACAATAGCGTAGTCATTACAAAAAGCCAGGCCCCGTAAATAGCCAGGACAAAAACAAACCGATTGAAACCTTGACCCATCCAAATAGCCAAACTCACCCCGACCCGAATTTAACAACCAGAGCCGACCTTGGTACCAGCGGGGGGAATGGGGCATTGAGAGTCCTTGCCCAACAATCTCCTGGGTCTGAACATCAATCACCAGGCCCCCATCGTAACGAAACTGTCGCCAACCATCATGGATATCGCTTTGACTGACTGCGGTGACATAGGCCGGTTGCCCCTCTTTCATCGCCAGGCCATTAAGGTGACAGCGATCTTCCGCCGCCAGTTTAGAAATAAAGTTCGGTTTCCATAGGGGCCTAAAACTGTGGGTAGGACTGGTGGTAGCTAGGCAACTAAAGAGGGTACTGACAAAGGTGATTTGTCCCTCTCGATCCAGGGCCACATCATGGGTATCTAAATCGCCAGTGGTAAAGGCCAGTTGGGGAATATAGAGGCGATCATAGTCCTTATAGGTTTCTCCGGGAGCTAGGGAGTTTTCTAATCGCCAAATCTGATAGAGAGTGCTGAGGTAGATTGTGTCGGGAGTGGCCCAAAGCCCCATACACCGCTGAAAAGTTCGTTCAAAGATTGAGAGTCGTTGTGATTGGCTCTGACCAATAAAGAAGAGTTTGTTGGCTTGATAAGTGCTAAAGACAAGACTAATCACTTCAGAGGATAACCAATCGAAAAACTGCCGTGATGCTGTTAGTTCTAAAGGAGATTCTGGAGAACTTGATGCAGGTGCTATCTGTGAATCGGTTGACATAGAAACCTATGGTGAATGAGCTAAAACAACCTGGCAACAAGATACATTAAATTAATTACAATAACCAACAAAATTTATGAAGCTTATTGGTGATCCAAATTAGGAATAAGACTCCTATCAGAAAGCGTTTGTATGATTTTAGAGACAGATTCCGCAATAGTTTCATCCGCCGTATGACAGATTAAATCCGGCTGTAAGGGAATTTCATAGGGATCGTTCATACCTGTAAATCCCTGCATATCTCCGGCTCTGGCTTGGGCGTATAAACCCTTAGGGTCTCTCATTTCACACACTTCTAAGGGCGCATTGATGAAGATCTCAACAAAATTATGGGTAGTTGCTTTGAGGTGGTTGCGAATTGCACGGTAGGGACTGATCATCGCCACAATCACGAGAATTCCATTGCGACTGAGTAAGTTTGCTACTATCCCCACCCGTTGCACATTCAAATCTCGGTCAGCTTTTGTAAAACCCAGGCCGGGAGATAGCCAGGTTCTAATCTGGTCTCCATCTAAGATTTCCACCTTGAGATTGGCCTGGATTAAGGTTTTGCAGAGATGAGTGGCAATCGTTGATTTTCCTGAACCACTCAATCCAGTCAGCCAAATAATCCCGCCGGAAATAGCCCTATTAATGCTCTTTTCATCGGTCATACTGTTAAAAACCTGTGTACTGACCACCCATCTCTGCCTAAAATGATGTCTAAACATCGGCTTAGATAATAGATTAACTTCAGCAGATACTAAACTGTGTTCATCCTGGGTTGTGGGTTTGCTGCGGGTTAGTCTTAGTCTATGGTTTGGGACTTTAGCTCCTCTCTATCCTCAATAATTGACGATTGCCATGGACAGGAGGGAGATTACCTGGATTAGCGATTTTAATGCCTACTTTCGTCAACCTCCTTAATTCAGTGCCCCCTGAGACGATGAGACCCGCTTTGAATTGCGTTGTGCAGGGAGAGTAAGGCTGCTCTAAGCTAGATAGAAGCTGAACAGGCTCAAGAGACACCGACTATTTACCTCAAGAGGAATGGAACTCGCTGTGTGGCATCGAATTAAGCAAGCGATTAAAAATGACCTGATTGCTGGGTTTTTGGTTGTTATTCCTCTGGCTACAACAATTTGGCTGACTTTTACCATTGCCCGCGCGGTCATTAGCTGGTTGACTCGCATCCCGAAACAGTTAAACCCCTTCACGGCCTGGAATCCAATCATTCTGGAGAGTGTCAATCTTTTTGTGGGTCTGGCTGTACCATTGTTGGGCATCTTGCTGATTGGCCTGATGGCTCGGAATATTGTCGGCCGTTGGCTGTTAGCAGCGGGAGAAGGGATTTTAACCAAGATTCCTTTGGCAGGAACGGTTTATCGGGTTTTGCAACAGTTATTGGAAACCTTGCTCCGAGATTCCCGGAATCGCTTTCGGCGGGTGGTTTTAGTCGAGTACCCCCGGCCTGGCCTGTGGGCAGTCGGCTTTGTCACCGGGGCAATTGCTGGAACCTTGGCAGAAACCTTTCCCAGCCCAATGGTGAGTGTGTTTATTCCCACCTCCCCAAATCCCACCACCGGCTGGTATGCCATTGCTCCAGAACAGGAACTCATTGGCCTGGATATTTCCATTGAAGATGCCTTTAAGCTAATTATTTCTGGCGGTATTGTCACCCCCAATTGGACAGCCATTAACCCCAGGCCTGAGGTTGCCCTCACCAACTTACCCTCTTAATCCCTTACCTTTTATTTTTCAGGAGTGTGAATCCGTGACATCCCCGCGTCGAATTGCCCGCGAATTAGCCCTCCTCAGTGTTGGCCAAGTTTTACGCCAAAAACAACCCCCCAGCAATCAGGACTATAAAACCTTGGTCTTAACGGGGATCCGCACCTTGGCTGGTGAAGCCCAAGAAGCTTTAGAAGTGGCCGGATCTGCGGTTCAAGAAAGTCATGCCACACTTTTGACTGGGGAACTTCAGGCCGCCACCCTCTCCCAGGCCCAGGCCACAGTCCAAAATGCCATCGGCCTGACTGAAAAAGCAATCAATCGTTTAGGCATTGCCCTTGAACTCCCGGAAATTCTCTATCTTGCCCATCAACCAGAAGTCCAGGCCCAGGCCGTGGAAATCTTAATCACCCTCTACAAAAACCATCAGGAAATTGACCAACGCATTACCGCTGCTCTCGTAGATTGGCAGTTAGACCGGATTGCCCAATTAGACCGCTACATCCTAGAAATTGCTGTTGCTGAAATTACCTACCACAACCTGCCCGTCCAAGTCGCCATTAACGAAGCCGTAGAACTATCCAAACGCTATAGCGAAGAAGGGGGGCATCGGTTCATCAACGGAGTCTTACGACGGGTCAGCGATCAACTCCAAGCCATGTCGAAATAACCGCCCTTGTGAAAATCCCTCCAGGCCTTACCATGCAAATATTGGGAATCAGCGATTGCTTGGGGCGTTGAACCCACACTAGAGACCCATTTCAAAAAAATCCAGCCCAATGCGTTGTTTTGCAAGTAGGCAGTCACCCTATGGCGATTAAAAACTCTCCTCAACCCTCCCGCTCCCGTTTGATCGGCAATATTCTCCTGCTGATTGGGGGCATATTACTCTTTATCAACATCTTTTTCCCGCAAATCTTTAGCTCTGGGGTTCCCCGCGTTCCCTACAGCCTGTTTATTCATCAAGTCCAAGAGGGAGAAGTCACCAGTGCCTATGTCGGTCAAAACGAAATTCGCTACCAAACCAAAGCCGAAGGGGAGACACCAGCCACCGTTTATTCGACAACACCCATCTTTGATCTCGAACTCCCGAAACTTTTAGAGTCCAAAGGGGTTGAGTTTGCCGCCGCACCACCGCCTCGAAATGGATGGTTTACCAGCTTATTGGGTTGGGTCATTCCGCCGTTAATTTTTGTCGCCGTGTTTCAGTTCTTTGCCAGTCGGGGGGCGGGTGGCGGTGGGCCACAAGGCGCGCTCTCGATTGGGAAAAGTAAAGCCAAAGTCTATGTAGAAGGGGATGCCCCCCGGATTACCTTTGATGATGTCGCCGGAGTCGAAGAAGCCAAAGCCGAACTGGTCGAGGTGGTTGATTTCCTTAAAAGTCCCGAACGCTATAAAGCCATTGGGGCCAAAATTCCCAAGGGTGTTCTCCTCGTTGGGCCGCCTGGAACCGGAAAAACCCTGCTCTCAAAAGCTGTCGCGGGTGAAGCTGGAGTTCCCTTTTTCTCGATCTCTGGCTCGGAGTTTGTGGAATTATTCGTGGGTGTGGGTTCGGCCCGGGTGCGTGACCTGTTTGAGCAGGCGAAGAAGCAAGCCCCCTGCATTGTCTTTATTGATGAACTTGATGCTATTGGTAAATCCCGCAGTAGCAATGGGTTTTATGGCGGCAACGATGAACGGGAGCAAACCCTCAACCAACTTTTGACGGAAATGGATGGCTTTTCCAATACCGCCACGGTGATTGTTTTAGCTGCCACCAATCGCCCCGAAAGTTTAGATGCCGCCCTCTTGCGCCCCGGCCGGTTTGATCGGCAAGTCCTCGTAGATCGGCCTGATTTGTCCGGTCGGGAAGCGATTTTGAAAATCCATGCCCAGGCCGTGAAACTCGGTGATGATGTAGATCTCCATGCCATTGCCACTCGCACCCCTGGATTTGCTGGAGCCGACTTAGCCAACTTGGTCAATGAAGCTGCCCTCTTAGCAGCCCGGAATCAACGTCAAGCGGTGGCTCAGGCAGATTTTGCCGAAGCGATTGAACGACTGGTGGCAGGCTTGGAGAAAAAAAGCCGGGTCTTAAGTGATCGGGAAAAAGAAATTGTTGCCTATCACGAAGTCGGTCATGCCATTGTCGGCTATGCGATGCCGGGGAGCAGTAAAGTCGAGAAAATTTCGATTATTCCCCGCGGGATGGCGGCCTTGGGTTATACCTTGCAACTGCCCACCGAAGATCGGTTTTTACTGGATGAGGCTGAACTCCGGGGCCAAATTGCGACTTTGTTAGGGGGTCGTTCCGCTGAGGAGATTATCTTTGGCAGTATTACCACCGGAGCCTCTAATGATCTGCAACGGGCCACAGACTTAGCCGAGCGGATGGTACGCAGTTATGGGATGAGTAAAGTTCTTGGC
The DNA here is from genome assembly GCF_031729055.1 of Pseudocalidococcus azoricus BACA0444. Classification (NCBI taxonomy): domain Bacteria; kingdom Bacillati; phylum Cyanobacteriota; class Cyanophyceae; order Acaryochloridales; family Thermosynechococcaceae; genus Pseudocalidococcus; species Pseudocalidococcus azoricus. The sequence goes on from NZ_JAVMIP010000006.1 coordinate 12,354, forward strand.
CCCCTGGCCTTTGAAGAACAACGGGCCATGTTTTTAGGGGAAGGTGCGGTGCAACGCTCGGTCAGTGAAGAAACGGCCCAGGCCATTGATCGGGAAGTGAAAGAAATTGTCGAAACCGCCCATCACACTGCCTTGGATATCCTCAAAGCCAATCGGGACTTGCTGGAAACCATCTCCAAAAAACTGCTGGAAAAAGAGGTGATTGAAGGGGCAATCCTACACGAACTCTTAGGGCAAATTCAGGCCAAAGAACCTCAAGTGGCATAGTTAATAATTTACTAACAATCTACAGTGGCCAGGTTGTGAGCAATCTACCTTGGAAATACTGACTACAATCCTTTTCTTATTTCTCAAACTAGAGAGGCTCAAGTAGTCACCCAGTCCAGGTTAGCTCAGATACACTGGCCACACTATTTTTTGAGCCGTTGATAGAAGTCCTAGGGATTAAGCTTTAGTCTGGAAATTCATGACGTTTTGTATCATATTCAACCATTGAAATTGAACTAAATCTAATCATCCCTCAAATACACCAGCATCAAATTAGATTGAGGTCAGATACGGAAGTGTCAAGCTGAGATTTTAGCGAGGTACTTTGTTCTTCAACAAGTAATTTAGGAGCGAATCATGGGACTTCAAGATAGAGTCAAAGCCGCCGCGAAAAATGTTGAGGGTAAAATTCAAGAAACTGTTGGAGATGTTACGGGTAATCAGAAGCAACAGATAGAAGGTAAGGCTAAGCAGGCAGAAGCTCAAGTCCAAAACACTGTAGAAGATGTTAAGGATGAAGTTAAGAAAATTGTTGACTAGTTTTGATTGACTCGGAAAGTCTTCAACGTCATTCCATGATTTAGTTGTTGTGAGCATTAATTATTTCATGGAATGACTTTTTATAAAAATTTTGCAATTGAAAACTTTAAATTCATAACTTAACTCTGTAACTTGAAATATCTTAACAATAAAGAATTGATTAGCCCAAAGTCAGAAATGGAATTCGGTTAATTAATTTTTGACTTTCGATACGTTCGACACTGATCATTGATTTTGAGGATTTAGTCATGTTTTTAACTCAGCGTTATCGCAATGCATTTCTAACTGCCACTCTAGTCATTGTCTTGGGAACAATCGTGCTGATTTCTGGCTGTCAACCGAGTTTTGCGGCTTCCCTGACTATACAATCTAATCCTGAGCCGATTGTTTGGGTAGTGGCAACAGACTCCTCTAACTCCATGATTGATCAGGCCAGGGCTAACATTAAGAGTGGAATTGAGCGGCTAACCAATAAAGTTGAACAGAAAGCTGCAGATGAAGTCAACCAAATGGAAACTAAAACCCGCGCGGCGATTAATACAAGCATTTCTAACCCTGATTATCAACCTCAGGGTAAATCCAAAGAAGCCAATCGCCAGGATCAGAAGGCCCTAGAAGGAATGGAAAACAAGGTTAAGCAAGCTTACAATTAGAATTCTTAATCTGAAATAAACGATCAATAAATAACCAATTCACCCATTGAAAAAAGGAACAAAATCATGATTTCACCTCAACAGTTTCGCCGATTTTTAATTACGATACTTTTAACGGCCATGTTTATGTTGACGCTTGGGTTTGATTTTGGCAAAACGAACACCTGGGCCTGGGCTGCAATGCCAGATTCAAGCCTGAATAATCAACCGTTACTAGCAAATATAAATCGGTCTAAAGCTGCCGCTAAAAACCTGGAAGGGAAAATTCAAGAAGCAGCCGGAAATTTGAGTGGTAATCCTCAAGAGCAACTCATGGGCAAAGCTAAACAAGCCGAAAGCCAGGCCCGTAATATTGTTGAAAATGTGAAAGATCAGATTAAATCCTCCGGTAGGACGCAAGCCTTTGGTAAAAATATTGAAGGTCATCTCCAAGAAGTTCGGGGCAATATTACCGGAAATCCCAGTGATCAAATTGCTGGTCGGGCCAAACAAGTAGAAAGCAAGGCCAGGAACATGGTTGAAAATGTTAAAGACTCGGTTAAGAAAACCGTTGAATAAGTTTGATTCAATCTTAAAAAAAAGGCAAGAAGAATATGTTTGATTTAGTTTGGACAATTGTGGTTGTACTGTTCATCCTTTGGCTATTGGGCTTTACGATTAATATTGGTGGCGGTCTGATTCACATCCTGTTAGTTTTAGTCTTAATTGGCGTGATTTACAACTTATTCATGCGACGGAAAATCTAATATTGCGACTACTCCCACTCCCGATCTTCTAACTCGGCCTGGTCTAAGAGTAAAGTAGATTCAATTTCCTGACGCACCGCCGCAGTAACTTCACAATTACTATTGAGGCAATCAACCAATAATTTATTTGCATCATAGTACTTATTGAGGGTTTCTTTTTGTTCTGGCGTAAAATCCCACTCGTGCAGAATGTTACGATGTGTCCTTAAGGCATTTTTAAGCTGTTCAACCCAGGCCTGGTGATGAATTTGCCACCATTTTTCATATTGTTTTTGATTATTATTATGTTCAGAAAGTTCGCTAGATAGCTGATCTAATGATTTTTTCAAACTAGCATCAATCACAACGCCTAGAATATTACTAATTACATTACTACAAACTATCGAAAACCTAAAATCCGGGCTTTCTTGAATGGCGCATTCCTGCAATAAATTATCTAATGCTACATCGAGTAATAAGCCCTGATCTAAGGTACAGGCTACGGCAAAGTTAGGAGCGAGGTGGGGGACATGAGCCACGGCCAAGTAAAAAGCACGGCGGGTTGCTTCTTTTTGTTCAGGAGGAGTAGATTGTGTTTTAGAATTTGCCCAGGCCAAGAATTCCTGTAAATAGGGATCTCCTGATACCAAATTATCAATTTGTTGCTTCATGGACTGCATCAAAGAATCCGCACTGCGTAACATCATTGTAGTTAAGAGAAAAATTTTATGCCAATGGGGATCGGTGAGATGACTGACCAGGCCATGCAATGCTTTTTCGAGGGCATTGATATTGTAACTGGCCACAATATTGCGAGCCGTTAAGTATTCCTGTAATGCTAAGTAGGAAAATGAGAAAATGTCCCGGGCCCGTTCTACTAAGATGCCGTGTTGAGACTCAATAGACTTGAGAACTCCTTCACTTTCTTGGCGCAACTCTTCACTATCGTCTGAAAACTGGGGCAATGTCCGAATAAAATCTTCAATATATTGCTCTAGTTTCCGCTGCTCAAAGAAGTATTGTCCCTGACTAAATGTTGTGGCGGCAATTCGACTTAGCATCTTCACTTTTTGAGGTAAGGCTAGACTCTGATAAATTGCATCCTGATCCATCCCTTTGGCTTCGTTCCATTTATCCAGGAGTAAATCTAATCCTTCTTTATAAAAATCTGTTTTACGGGTCGGAAATCCGCCTTTACTTCGATAGATCCAACAAGCCAGATGGAGAAATAAGGGTGTGACAATCAGTTGGCGAAACTTCCAATTATGGGGCAAGTCTAATTTGCGGATAAATTCTTGAGCTTCAGCCTGGCCCGCGACGGTAGTGGTTTCACTAAAGACAACAAACCATTTTTGGGCAAAGGCGGTAATTTGGGCTTCGGTAAAGGGGGCAATTTCAACATCCGTAAAGCCTCGGAATTTTTGCCGCTCTGCTGCGGTGCGGGAGGAAATAATAAACAGATTTTTATGATACTTATCCGTAAACCGGCGAATTTCCCTTAATGTATCCCCACTCTGATGCTGTTTAACTTCATCAAGTCCATCAATTAACAGCAAAACCCGCCCACCCTTCAGTAATAGCTCTGGAATCGCAGCATCACTCATGCCATTGGCCTGGAATTCCTCGACAATATAGGTGAGTAAATTTGGGGTTTGATCGCCAGTTACGGCTTCCGAAAAATGCAGCAGAGGAATGAAGATTGGCACATAATGGGCTAAAAATTCACCGGAGTTACACTGAATCGCTAAATGTTGTAAAAATGTGGTCTTGCCACTGCCCGGCTTGCCTAAGACTCTGAGTTTGTTATAGGTATTGACAGCTTCCAGGCCAGAGATTTTTCTTTGCTCAACTGTTCCCAAGCCAACTCGATCAAATGATTGTGGTGGCAGGCTTTGGAGCATATTGATATTTAATCGTTGTTGACTAGTAATAGACTCTAAAATATTGACATCAACATAAATATCATCAATACTAACCGGACGACTAATATCAAGTAATTGTAAATTGCCACATTGATCTTGAATCTTCTCATGCCGACAATCCCGCACCTGTTTGATCAAACTATCTAACCCCTGATCCGAGGATGAGCCATGGCTGGATAAATCTGGAAATTCGGCTGGGGGGTTGAGGGCAATTTCACGCCAGTCAAGATTAAGAATTTCACAAACTTCGCGGAAAATATGTCGATCAACAGGCTGTCCGGTAAAAAAACGCCAAATGGGTTGCCTGGTTTTGAGTCCGACTTCCCATGCCAAATTTTCCTGTGTCCAACCTTTTTGGGCAAAGGCCTTTCTTGAGAGTTGAATCCCAGTGAGTGAAGCCTGGAGTGATCGCTTTGCCATTTATTTTCCCTTTGAAGTTATATGACTTATGAACGGGGAGGGGAATCACAATAGATGACAAAAATGCTTGAGATTGTTACCCAAAACAAAGTTATCTTATAGAGTCTAAAAGATACGTTTTAAAATTTCCAGGAAAATATACATTTCTAATAAAATATGATTGAAATATAAAATATTCAAACAAATCAACCACGATCAAGCATTGCGTTTTGACGATTTTCCCAAAGATTTAAGCTCAGGACGCTTACACGGATTAAATAAACAGATTGGATACTCATTTTCTATCCTGGCAAGTCGGTGTTGTATTTATCGGTTGATTTTCGATTAAAAAATGTTGCAAAATCAAACCGTTGAGATTGACCCAAGCTGAAATATAAAATCAATCCACGAAATTGACTCAGTCTGATGACCGCTCATATTCCCTCGGTAACTTGATCAAGGATGGGGGTGTCTTGAGAGGATTGGACAGTCGCAAGTTGGTCAAATTCCTGCCAGGCCCCGCCCCATGTCGCAACTTCCATCTAAATCGCATAATTCATCTTGGTTGCCCCCTAATGTCTGAAGCAAGGATGTCTCGGTAGTCTCAAGCTATGCCTTCAGGACGGGTTCATGATCGGGTCACAGTGGTGTTATCTCCTTTGGCTGGCCTGGGGGCTGGAGTTTGGGGGCAACGCTGGGAATTAGCCACACTGGCCATAGTCGGTGTCCTCGTCAGTGGTTTTTTCTTAAGTCCCGATTTAGATATTCTCTCAAAGCCCTATCAACGCTGGGGTTGGCTGCGCTGGCTCTGGTGGCCCTATCAACGGTTCATTCCCCATCGCTCTTGGCTATCCCATGGCCCCATTATTGGTACAGTCTTACGGGTGGCTTATTTAATTGGCTGGCTGAGTTTGATCGGCTTTGGCTTGAGTTGGGTGGGGCAGGAGACTGGCTGGTGGACTTGGCAATGGGAGGCTACGTTAGCTTGGCTAGAAAAATCTTGGCAACAGGATAACCAGGCCTGGATCATTGGCTTTGTTAGCCTAGAAATTGGGGCCATGGGGCATTACCTGAGTGACTTTTTGGGCAGTGTTTTTAAGCGTTCGCGACCTCGTAAGCCCCACCAGGCCTAGTCCCATTCTGTAATCTGTCCCTGGGCAATTGTAATAGTTTCCCCCGAGGCCAAGCGTAAGCCCAACTGTCCTGATGCGTTAATTCCTGTGACTCTGCCCTTCACGATCTCTTGCTCCCGTTGAATTAAAATTTGTTGACCCTGCAAAATGTGGTAGCGGTTTAAGTCTGGTAATAATGGCGTTAACCCCTGATTGGTCATCACACTGTGGGCTTGGAGGAGATAAAATCTCATTTTGGCCAGCAGTTCATATGGGCCGGGGACTGTCTGACTAATCTCTGACAAACTAATGGCCTGGGACAGTTGCGGGGCCTGGGTCAAATCTACAGCCCGATTTAAACCAATCCCGACAATAACCCGCGTTCCTGGGTTCAATGGCATCGTTTCGCAGAGGATTCCCCCCAGTTTGCGATTATTGGCATAGAGATCATTGGGCCATTTGAGACCCACAACTCCCGGCTGAATTGGACATAGGGCTTCAACGGCATAGATCACACCCAGGCCAACTCCCAGGGTAAAACCCGGACGAACCACCCCTGGAACATCTAAGACAAAACTCACCGTCAATACCCCCGCCGGAGCTAACCAGGCCCGCCCCCATTGCCCCCGCCCGGCCGTTTGCTGTTGGGTAAAAACCGCTTGCCCATGCTCTAACCATGCTGAATTTTTCTTGGCCCAGGTATTAGTGCTCGGACATTCTGGAAGTTCCCATAGCCAATCCATGATTTGAACGCCCACAATAGAAAACAAACTTCAAGTATCGCCCTCTAGGCACGCAACGGGAGTCTTTCCATGAGATCAACCTTAGTCATGATTAGTCTTGGCCTGGCGGTCGGCATCAATCCAGTGCAGGCGCAAGCTCTCCCAATCCTGAAAAATGGCGTGTGTCCAATTGGTTATACCACCCAAGGCAATTATTGTGTCCCCGGCCGGCAAGCTCCAGTGGCGATTCCCAAGTTGGGGGTTTGTCCGATCAACTATGTCACCCAAGGGAACTATTGTGTCGGGAATCAAAGGGCTAAACCCGCCGTGATTAAATCGGGAGTCTGCCCCAGCGGTTATTTCACCCAAGGCAATTATTGTGTGAGTCAGTAGTAAAATCCTCCAAACCTCCCAGGCCAGGCGCGCTAGGATAGGTAACTAAGGTTATTGCGAGTTGCGGTGTATGTCCAGTCATGCTTTGCGAATTGGGGTGGCCGGGCCAGTCGGTTCGGGAAAAACAGCCCTGGTTGCCGCTCTTTGCCAGGCCTTGCGTCAGACCCATGAATTGGCCGTTGTGACCAATGATATTTATACCCAAGAGGATGCAAATTTCCTGGTTCGCAATCAGGCCCTTGAGGCAGAACGAATCCTGGGGGTCGAAACAGGCGGCTGTCCCCATACGGCCATTCGGGAAGATGCCTCAATGAATTTGGTTGCGATTGCGGAACTGGAAACTAAACTCAGCGGCCTAGACATCATTTTTGTTGAAAGTGGGGGAGATAATTTAGCCGCCACCTTTAGCCCGGAGTTAGTGGATATTACCCTCTATGTGATTGATGTGGCCGCCGGAGATAAAATTCCCCGTAAAGGGGGGCCTGGAATTACCAAGTCGGATCTCTTAGTGATTAACAAAATTGATCTGGCTCCCTACGTTGGTGCAGATTTAGAGATCATGGCCCGAGATGCTCACAAAATGCGGGGTCAAAAGCCTTTTTTAATGACCAACTTGAAAACCGGGGCTGGCCTATCCCAAGTAATTGAGTTTGTCTTAGCCCAACTTCCCCCCCGTCCTATCGCCGTCATGGCCTAAGTCTTGGGTAAACGGTATTGACTGACAATTTTCTTAGCAAATTCCGGGACATGGGCAGCTAATTTTTGAGCGTAGTGTCGTTTGACAAATAGATAATTGCGGGTGAAGTGAGAGTCTATGGAAAAGCGAGCATATTCCAAGCCTTTTGGGCCAATTTTCTCGATCACAACCCCCATTAACTTAGCCGCCCACATCGGTAATGTCACCCCCTGGTCGTAAGCGGGAATACTTTGCTGCACCGCGGCCTGGCGATTGCCTTGGGAGATCATTGGTTGGGTTTCTAATTGATTTTGGACAAGCTCTAGCATTTCCCGACCCGTTTGATTCCGCACCGTGATCCACTGCCAACCAAAGGGCGCGCCCATGTAGCCCACGACTAAATCCGCCAGGCCATTGACGTAATCAAAACAACTCATGCAAGAGGGGGCAAAGACATCTTTCAGTTCCTTGGTGTTCAAGCCAAAAAACGGCACGGTTTCTGTGGAGCCATCCTCATGCTTAAAATGCACCCGAAAATCCTGCATAAATTCGTAATAAACCACAGTATCGGGAGAACGGCTGGTGGTATCTAAAAACTTTTGCAGGCCGGCCCGCGTCACATTATCCACACAGGGAGTTCCTAACACATAGAGCTTTTCCAGCCCCAACTTATCTTCCACGGCCCGCAAGGCTTGGATCTGGCAACCCACCCCAATCACCAACAACCGTTTTAAGCCCGACTGTTCAATTTGTTCGAGAACGGAGAGATTAGGGGACAGGGTAGGCTTATTGACGCGGGCCGCGAGAATCTCCTCTGGGGTGCGGGCAATCACGGGCCGGGGCTGAAACCGATCCTCTGGGGTATTTTGGACACAAACCACACCTTCCACCCAGCCTTGATTGAGCATGGCAATGGCAATGGAACTGACAATCCCTGTCCACTGGGCCCCCGGAATTGGTTCAGTTTTGCGGGCGGTGATCATCTCCTCATGTACGCCAAAATAACATTCATCCCAATTGTCTAAATCGCGGGAACGGCCATGGGTTTGGGTTTCTAGATTGTCAAATTGTTGATTGATAAAGGCACAGGCTTCTTTGACGTAATGGATGTAATAGGTATCACACAGGCCACACTCACTACAGAGTTCCTTAGCGGGTCGGCGGCTATCAGGAGCAATGGCTTTGGCTTTTTTATGGGCGGGTGAGATGGTCATAGGGTATGGTGGCTGGGCAATGAGTTAAGGGGCCTGGTGGATGCAGAACTGAGGTCTTGCTGATCTCTACCTTTGTTCAGATTAACCTGGATTCCTGGGCCAAGGCTCCTTGGAGATTAGGAACTGAAGACAGGGAGAATAAAAGCGGCGATAATTCCACCCATGATCAAAATTTCCCAGGCCAGCAACAGCCTTGATGGGGTTAATCGCCAGCCTTGGAGCCACCTTTGCAGACGATCATTGGGGCGAATCTTGATCTGGACTATGGACAGAATTAGCGGCACTCCCCCCACCTTAATCCCCAGGCCAATGTGCAAAATCAACGCCACCAGCATCACGAGCCAGGCCAGCAAATGTCCCCCATAGGCCCAATGGTTCAGTTCACCCCGGGGTAACCATTCTTCTTGCATCAGTCGCCCCGTGATGGCCGCAAACGTAGCCGCAAGTAACATGACCGAATTCAAAATTTTCTGGAGGGCCGCCCAGCTACTTGGTTGTCCAATTTTGTGGAGTTGCTGCCAGGCCTGGGGTTGAATTAAACGCCGATAGCCCCAATGAAAACTATAGATTACGAATAGGGGTAAGAGAAGCAAAAACGTCAGGGCCCCGGTGCCATGGATCCCTTGAATATCCTCTAAGTTTGGCAGCGGGAGTTGGCCCCAACGCTGATCGTAGGTGTTATAGACCCAAAACCCAGAAACCAAGGCAAAAATTACCAAGGCGGTGATTAGCCCATGCAAAATTCGTAATAGCGCCGGTTGATAGGGCATGGATTTTCTGCTAACTCAGCAACAAAGGCTATCGTCGCGCAAATTATTGTAACGAGATTCTTCAACAACTCGTCATCGGGCCTGGGGAGTTGACCTTGTTACCGTGATTGATAGTGTTAAAAATCATTTCAGTTGAGCAAACTAGAGAGACAGAACGTTAATCACTAGGCTTGCGGGTAAACTACTCGGACTCAAGGAAATACTGCTACCCCCCACACGGCGGATGGTTGTCCCAGCCATGATCTCTAAAAAGGCTTCCAAGGGTTTAAGGTCACAGGCCTTCGGATCCGCTCCTTTTGTTAAGTAATGGCTAGGAATCACAATCCGGGGTTCAAGAAAATTGATCGCAGCTTTGGCTTCTTCTGGGGTGTAGGCTTTTTCACTACCGCCAACGGGAATAATCAGTAAATCGGGTTTACCCATGAGGATTCTTTGCTCTAAGGTAATGGGTGCAGCAATTCCGCCCAGTTGGAGGATTTTAATTCCCCCCTGCGTCCAGGCCCAGGCCACATTGGTGCCAAACCGATAGCCCCCGACTCGATCATGATTAGTCCGAACGCCTTGAAATTTAATCCCATTGACATTGTAGGAGCCGGGTTCAAAGAGCAATTTTGGCCGGCCGGGTAAGCCTTCCACAAAGCCTTCATCCAAGAGCCGACTGCTAATCATGACAATATTACTAGCGACTTTTGGGGCGGGTAGGTTTTTGGTACAGCCACGGGGTTGAAACGGGTTACTGAGAATTCGCTGCCCACTGCCCGTAAACAGAAAACAGGTATGGCCAAACCACTGCACCCCCAAAGAGCCACCAGACTGGGCCTGGGCCGACCAAGCAACCCCTAAGCTGGCAATTGCACCCCCTTGGACATAGTGAAAAAACTGACGGCGACGCATAAGACTCCTACACAAGACAAGGACTGTGGCTTAGAACAATGGCAGCAAACTTAGGGTATGGGTTGGGCGGGTCAAAAGTCTTAGCCAAGTTTACGGGATAATCCTGCATAAGTAACCACTTCAGGATCATAAAAGTTAGGTTCTTCCAGCGGGGCCTGGGGTTCGCTACCATAGGAACACACATTCCCCTGTGGCTGCTTATGACCGTTGTCTATCAAAGTCGGTTCCTCCGGTTTTGGCGGGTTCAAGTTCACCGCTGGCAACATCATTGGCAAATTCAACACCGCCGCTGGCAAAACTCTCTCAAGTGGACAGTCCAGGCCTGGGTTTATCCTCTCTATCGTCTCGTTCAATTAAACCAGTGGTTACCCAGGGGCCTCAAACAGGGCCTTAAACAGCAATGGCAAACCCTCCAGGCCCAAGCCGAACCGCCCCCGCCACCCGCCAGTGATACCCCGATTGTCAATCTGCTGCAATCTCTGGATAGTCCAGGTTTAACTCTGACTCACGCTGATGGGGCAACGGCTCCCCAGTTGATTCTCCATCCTCCCCAGCCTCCATCCAAACCAATTTTTCAGCCGGACTGGACTCGTCTCACTGCTTTGGGGATCATGGGTTGGAAGTCGTTAAAGGTCTGGTGGACTCCCAAACAACCCCGGCAATTACCAGTTATTCCCGCTCCCCTCGCCCTAGAACCGGCCCATTCCAGAGAACCATCTCCTGATCGCCCCCAAAGCAAACTGATGACCCCGATTCAGGCCTGGTGGCAATGGTTGGGAGCAAAATTTCAAAGCCAACGTCCTGAACTCCCTATTCCTCAAAGCAATCTGGAAACTTCTGCGGCCTTAGAACCCTTAACCGCCCCCTTAGATTTGACTCCCACTGCAAAATCGGGGACAATCACTCCTCCTGCGTCTCACCTGGCCTGGGGGTGGCTCAAAACTACAACCCTGCAACTTGCCCAAACAACTCAGACATTCTGGCAAAAACGAGATCAGATTAGCGATTCCTTCCAGGCCCTAACTCGAACGATTAAAACAGCCCTGGAACCCCATTCGGCCGCACTGCAACCCCGCGACTCCGCAGCCCTAGAAAAATTAGCGCGTCCATCAACAGCTGGATTAGAGCCTCAAACCATTCAAATTCAAGGTATTGCCTGTCAACTAACAAATCGGCATTTAGTCTTGGTGGGGGCAAATAATCAGATTTTTGACATTCTCACTGGGGCGCAACAAAAGCAACTGACCGAGCGGATTCTCTGGGAACTGGCTGGATATTACTATCAACTCCGGCAATGGCAGCATCTCACTGGCCAGTCTTTAGCGCGCTGGGGCTTAACGGCAACACCAGATTTATCCCTGAACCCATCTCCAGGCAAGCAACTCCGACCCAGCTCGCAAAACTTATCATTACCGGCTGGCCTGGCGAGCACACTTACGGGTTTATGGAGCCAACTCCAGGCCTGGTTATTGGGTTGGCCTACTCCGCCTCCTGAAGCCCAATCCCTGATCATTCCAGAAGCTCCAGTCAGGGCTATTGGCCAAAATCCAACCCAATTGATCAGTCCCTTATCCGGCTTGCATACACCAGACCTAGCCAACTCCAAGCAATCCCCAGGTCTAACCGCCACTCATCCATTCACCCTTGACATTGACTCAACCTTTTTAGGCTATGAACCCCAAGGCCTGGAAATAATTTGGTTGTGGCTGGATCGTCTCTTTCTGTGGTTGGAACGGGCCTGGGCCTGGTTGTGGGGATTAGGGCCAAAACTGGGAAATTTGGGCTAAGGCATCCTTTGAAGAAGAGTGGCGGATCTAGTGGTTGCTACCTCCTGGCCTGGGTGCGGGAGTGACTTAGATGTAGCCAAGACTACAAAGCACAATCTAAAAGAAAAGCGAACAAGGGAGAAAATGTATATTCAGATACAATTCCCAGTCCAGTCATCGCACTACTATCACTTAGCTGTGGCCAATATTCTCCAGTTTGAATAAAGCTGGCCAACATCTGTATGTATGAATTCTATGTGTGAATTTGGGAGATTAACTACATGACCAGGGGCATTCGGCGGCGTGACTTTATCGTATTTGGTTCCGTGGCGGCCGGGAGTATTCTCCTCAAGGCCTGTGGCGGCGAAACAACAACCACAACGGAGGGTTCTCCTAGCCCAGCAGCCGGTGGCGAAACCATTAAGGTTGGGATTCTGCACTCCCTCAGCGGCACGATGGCCATCAGTGAAAAAAGCGTTGTTGATTCCACGATGATGGCAATCAAAGAAATTAATGACGCAGGTGGTGTCCTCGGCAAGCAAATCGAAGCGATCCAAGAAGATGGGGCCTCTGACTGGCCAACCTTTAACGAAAAAGCCAAGAAACTGATCCAACAGGATAAAGTGGTGGCCGTTTTTGGCTGTTGGACTTCTGCCAGCCGTAAAGCCGTATTGCCTACCTTTGAAGCCGAAGATCATATGCTTTGGTATCCCGTCCAGTACGAAGGGCAAGAATGCTCGAAAAACATTTTCTACACTGGTGCGGCTCCGAACCAACAGATTGAACCCTCGGTGACGTGGTTAATGGAGCAATATCCCGGCAAACCCTTCTTCCTGGTGGGGTCTGACTATGTGTTCCCCCGCACCGCCAACACGATCATCAAGGCCCAGTTGGCTGCTAAAGGGGGCAAGGTCGTGGGTGAAGACTACATCCCCTTAGGCGGGACAGAAGTCACCCCGATTATTTCTAAAATCAAGGCGGCGATGCCCGATGGTGGGATTATCTACAACAGCTTAAACGGAGATAGCAACGTGGCCTTCTTCAAACAATTGCAAGGGGCTGGGATGGGGCCAGATAAATACCCCTCTATGTCCGTCAGTATCGCTGAAGAAGAAGTCCAGGCCATTGGGGTGGAATATTTGAAAGGGCACTTTGCCGCCTGGAACTATTTCCAAACCGTGGATACCCCCGCCAACAAGGTCTTTGTGGCCAACTTCAAGAAAATGTATGGGGAAGATCGGGTCGTCAACGATCCAATGGAAGCGGGCTATATTGCCGTCAATATTTGGAAACAGGCCGTTGAGAAAGCTGGTACTGCTGACGATCTCAATAAAGTCCGGATGGCGGCCCTTGGGCAAACCTTCGATGCTCCAGAAGGCAACGTCACGATGGAAAACAATCATCACCTCTCGAAATGGGTGCGGATTGGCAAAGTTCGGGATGATGGACTGTTTGAAATTGTCTATTCCACTGATGGGCCGGTTGCTCCCCTGCCCTGGAACCAATTTGTCCCAGAAACCAAGGGCTTTGCCTGTGACTGGTCTGATCCAGCTAAAGGTGGCAAGTTCAAAATGAGCTAATGGCTCCCCTGCCCTTAAGTAGCTTGTAATTTAGCATCTGGGGTTACAGATTTAAGTTCTGATTGGATTTAGACTGTACCCCAGTTTTTGTATCAAATTAAGGGCAATGTAATCAGTTTTTGCCTGGAGAAGGAGAACGTACCTTGACACAGCTTTTAGAGGCGGTTTTCGGTGGCTTAAGTATTGGTTCTGTTTTGCTCCTCTCTGCCCTGGGCCTGGCCATTGTTTTTGGCCTGATGGGAGTGATCAACATGGCCCACGGTGAATTGATGATGTTAGGGGCCTACACGACATTTGTGACCCAAAACATTCTCAAAGCCACACCCTTAGCTCCCGCTTATATCTTTTTGGCTCTAATTGCTGCCTTCCTGGTCACCGCTTTAGTCGGCTTGCTTTTGGAACGGACTGTGGTGCGATTTCTCTATGGCCGGCCCCTAGAAACCCTCTTAGCCACTTGGGGGGTGAGTCTGATTCTCCAACAGTTTGTCCGCAGTGTCAGTTGGCAATTTGTGACCGGCCTGGGGATTTTTTGCTTGCTCTATTTTGGCGCGCAATCGCTCCTGGCCTGGAAAACTGACTTTGACCGCGTCCGCAACTGGTTTATCGGCATCATGCTCCCACTGTCGGCCATTATTGCCCTGGTGGTCTCCAATGTCTTGGGCAATGCCTATAAGCTCGCTTTTACAAAACCCTGGTTTGGTACCCAAGGGGTGGATGTTACCGCACCGCAATGGTTACGGGGGGGATTAGTGATTGACACCTACCAGCTACCCTATACTCGTCTCTTTATCATTGTCTTGACCATTCTTTGCTTGATTGCGGTTTACTGGTTCTTAAATCAGACGGCCTGGGGCTTACGGATTCGCGCTGTGACCCAAAATCGTGCCATGAGTGCCTGCTTAGGGATTCCAACCCAAAAAGTAGATGCAATTACCTTTGCGCTTGGCTCAGGCCTGGCAGGGATTGCTGGTTGCGCGGTTGCTCTTTTAGGCTCTGTAAGTTCCAATACTGGCCAAGCCTACATTGTGGATACGTTCATGGTGGTGGTCGTGGGTGGGGTCGGTAAATTAGTCGGCAGTATTGTCGCGGCTGGGACTATCGGCACCCTGAGTTATGTGATCGGCTCCAATGCCCTTTCGCCCTTGATTGGGTTCAATGAGCAAATCAAAGCCGTACTTGAATTTTTTGCGACAGCCAGTATGGCCAAGGTGGTTGTCTTTGCCTTAATTATTGTTTTTCTCCAATTCCGGCCGGCGGGTTTATTCCCCCAAAAAGGCCGCACGGTGGATGCTTAGGAATAGCGTATGACTCCAACACTTGCTGCCCCAGCCCTCCCAAAGTCACCCCGCAGTCGCAAAAAGCAACTGATTACAGAAGCGATTGTTGTCGCCGTGATTGCCCTGATCTTGCTCTTTGTCATGCCTTGGATTTTTGCCCAGGCCGGTCAGGGGGTACGGGTCAACCAGT
Source organism: Pseudocalidococcus azoricus BACA0444 (assembly GCF_031729055.1). Taxonomy (NCBI): domain Bacteria; kingdom Bacillati; phylum Cyanobacteriota; class Cyanophyceae; order Acaryochloridales; family Thermosynechococcaceae; genus Pseudocalidococcus; species Pseudocalidococcus azoricus. The sequence continues at coordinate 27,454 of NZ_JAVMIP010000006.1, forward strand.
TGGGGCGATTTCTGGCTTTGGCTATTGCGGCTTTGGGGATTGACTTAATTTGGGGTTATACGGGGTTACTCAGTCTGGGCCATGGTTTGTTTTTTGCCTTGGGTGGCTATGCCTTGGCCATGTACTTACAGTTGCAGCCATTACCCGGCCAGACAGAAGTCCCGATCCCGGAATTTTTTACCCTCTATGGGGTGGACAAACTGCCCTGGTTTTGGGAGCCGTTTTATTCCTTTCCCTTTACATTAGCGGCCATTGTCGTCATCCCAGGCCTGGTTGCCGCAGCATTCGGCTATTTGATTTTCCGCAATCGGATTAAAGGGGTTTATTTTTCGATTCTGACCCAGGCCGCCTTAATTGTCTTTTTTAACTTCTTTAACGGGCAACAAAAGCTCATTAATGGTACCAATGGCCTGAAAACCGATACAGCCACAATTTTTGGAGTCTTAGTCGGCTCTCCCCCCGTTCAAACTACGTTTTATGCCCTTAGTATTCTCTTTGTCATTGTTGGCTATGTCCTCTGTCGGTGGTTAACCAGTGGGCGCATGGGGCGGATGTTAGTGGCGATTCGGGACGATGAAACTCGGGTGCGATTTTCTGGCTATAACCCCACCGGCTATAAGGTGTTTGTATTTGCAATTTCGGCAATCTTGGCTGGGATTGCGGGGGCCTTGTTTACGGTTCAGTCTGGGATCATTACCCCGAGTTCCTCCATGAGTGTCGCTTTCTCCATTGAAATGGTGATTTGGGTTGCGGTTGGGGGGCGGGGGACTTTGATTGGGGCAGTCCTCGGAACCCTGATTGTCAACTTTGCCAAAACCCTCTTAAGTGAACAGTTTCCAGCTTTTTGGCTGTTTTTCCAAGGAGCTTTATTCCTGATTGTGGTTACGGTCTTACCAATGGGGATTTTAGGCTGGTTCCGAACAACAGGTTGGAAATTCATTCAGGGACGCTTTGGACCACAACCCATCGAAACCTATCCCAGTCTTGAGCTAGATCCAGAGGTGGAATATGAGCGGGAAACTATTGAGCATCAGCAATCTGACCGTTAGTTTTGACGGCTTTAAGGCGATCAATAACCTTAACTTCACCATGAATGAAGGGGAGTTGCGGGTTGTGATTGGCCCGAACGGTGCCGGTAAAACTACGTTCATGGACTGCATTACGGGCAAAACTAAACCCACAGAAGGCATTGTCACCTTTAAGGGTAAGGATTTACGTCCCTATGCTGAACATGACATTGCTCGGATGGGGATTGGGCGGAAATTTCAAACTCCACGGGTTTTTCTGAAGTTAACCCCACGGGAAAATCTAGAACTCTCCTGTATTCGCCAGAAAAATGTTTTTGGCTCCCTTTTTGGTCAGACGACCCAACCTGAACGGCGGACTGTGGGCGGATTACTGGAAACCATTGGCCTGGATCATAAAGCCGATATGCCCGCTGAATTGCTCTCTCACGGGGAAAAACAACGTCTTGAAATTGGGATGTTAGTTGCTCAGTCACCCGATTTATTGCTGGTGGATGAACCTGTCGCTGGTTTAACGGACGAAGAAACGGAAAAAGTTGGAGATTTGCTCTTAGCTCTCGCCGAAAGCCACTCGATAATTGTGATTGAACATGATATGGAGTTTGTCCGCCAGATTGCCAAACAGGTCACGGTTCTACATCAGGGATCGGTTTTATTTGAAGGCAATATGGATCAAGTCCAGAGTGATCCCCAGGTGATTGAGGTCTATCTCGGCAAACAAGAAGATTAATATCAAGTATTATTCAACTCATGACACAACCTGGATTATTTGGCATCGTCCACTCAAATCGAAACTTTGCAGACCAGGAGAATTGGGGAAAAAATTGCTTTAATAGCTCATTTCCTATAGCTCTCTGCTGTTATATGAGTCACATGAATATTTCTCCTGTCTACATTTCTATTGATAAGAAACTGAATGTTAAGCATGGAAAGGTATCTGTATCTCAATTATTTGGTATTACTTCAAATTCCTCGGACTTGTTCTTTGGTTTTGAAACAGTATACTCACCATATCAAAATTTAGTTCACGGAATTTATTACTCTGCTGATGTTGTTTTGAGCAATAAGATAACTAAGCATCAATTCAGGTGCTTTGAAATTAAGCTTACGGCATTACCTGACAATACAACTTGTAGTTTAAGTGATAGTGAGTTTAGTTGTGAAATCGTAGTACGACCGAGCACTATCGCTTTTGTAGCACTAAGTATAGCTAATTATATTTATAACTCTGGATTAGTTCAGGTATTTTCTAAGTTACTAAGCCCAATTTGTAGTCCAATACAGAATTGGCAAGATAAGAATGAAATACTGATTCACCTTAGTCATTTTAAGCAAGGTATGATTGACGTTATATCTTGTTTGCTGAGTCAAAAAGAAAGGACATACACTCAACAGCCGCTAGTGATCCAACCAGTTTGGAAGACTGTAGGAAAATCATCAACATTACATGATAACTGTCTTGATACTTTTGTTTGGTCAGATTTGGCACTAATCTTGTTGCCGCTCAATCAAATGAATACATCAAGAAGAATTCAAAACGTATCAAGATCAGCCCGTACAATAATTTGGTTAATTAAGATGCTTTATGACTTTATAACTAATGGGCAAATTAATATAGCTCAAGTTATTGATATGCTAACGTATGACACCAAGAACGATAAAGCTTTTGCGGCTAGCGGACGTGTAACTCACTCATTCTTATCCAGTCCGGAACTAACTCAGCCACGGATCAAGAAATCCGAAATTAAAAATATAATCTTAAATGGTGGGCAAAATCTTTTAAGTCCTGAACGCAGGTTCGATGCCATTATCGTCAATACACCTGGGCTATTTTGAGGGCGATCTATGTTTCTCAAGCAAAGCTATAGGGTAATTGACTTATTTTCCGGCTGCGGTGGGATGTCCTTTGGATTTCAATCTGCTGGTTATGAATTAGTTGCGGCATATGACTATTGGCTTCCAGCGATTAACGTTTATCAACAAAACTTTGATCACCCAATATTTAATGTTGATTTAGGCGATCCTCTACTTGATTTCCACAAATTTAAGAGTTTCGATGCTCAGATCATCATTGGTGGACCACCTTGTCAAGATTTCTCCCATGCTGGAAAAAGAAATGAAGAATTAGGGAGGGCAGATTTAACAATAGCATTTGCAAAAATTGTTTCTTATATTCGGCCACGATTGTTTGTCATGGAGAATGTGGATCGCATCTTAAAAAGTAAGAAATATAAAGTTGCAAAAGATTTACTCAAGAAAACTGGATATGGTTTAACTGAAGTCATATTAAATGCTACTTTCTGCCATGTTCCACAAAATCGCAAAAGACTCTTTTTGATAGGTGATTTAGGTGCTTATGATAATTTTATGAGTAATTCCTTAGAACAAAATCTAAGTCTAACTCCTCTAACAGTACGTCAATATTTTGAAAAAGAGTTAGCTATAAACTTAGATATAGAATATTATTATAGACACCCTAGAAACTATTCTCGTAGAGCAATATATAGCATTGATGAGCCAAGTGCCACAATTCGTGGAGTAAATCGTCCGATTCCCAAAAACTATCAAATTCATCCTGCTGATGCTTGTAATTCAATTGAGAGAGTGCGCCCTTTGACGACAAGAGAACGTGCCACAATTCAAACTTTTCCCATTGATTTTTTATTTGCCGGTACAAAGACTGATATTGAGCAAATGATTGGCAATGCTGTTCCTGTAAACCTTGCCCATTATGTCGCCACATCGGTTATGAACTATATCAAGTGTAAAGAGCAGAATCAATCAACTACTTATGAGCAACTTTCCTTGCTTTCTTCTCAACTTCAATCTGCTTCCAGTCTTGTTTCTTTAAGGTAATACTCATGATTTCTCAAGACAACTCGAAGATCCAGTATTTAGATGATAATGGTCAACCCACCTTAAAAGTGGATGGACTTAATGTCTATTATGGTGAGAGTCATATTCTCCGGGATGTGGACATGGGGGTAGCTCCAGGGAAGATGGTGTGTCTGATTGGGCGTAATGGAGTGGGCAAAACAACCCTGCTGAAGACGATTATGGGCCTGCTCAAACCCCGTAGCGGTGACATTGCCTTTCAAGGAAAATCAATTAAGGGCTTAGCCTCAGATCAACGGGCCCGCGCCGGGATTGGTTATGTTCCCCAAGGCCGAGAAATTATTCCCCGGTTGACAGTGGGAGAGAACTTATTACTGGGCCTGGAAGCAACCAAAGGCGGTGTCAAACCCAATGCTAAAGTCCCTGATGAAATTTATGAATTGTTTCCAGTCTTGAAGACCATGCTGAATCGAATGGGTGGAGATTTGAGTGGAGGGCAACAACAGCAGTTAGCCATTGCTCGGGCTTTAATGGGGAAACCCCGCCTTCTGGTTTTGGATGAGCCAACGGAAGGAATTCAACCCTCAATCATTCTAGAAATTGAAGCCGCGGTGAAACGCATTGTTCGAGAAACAGGCATTTCGGTATTACTCGTGGAGCAGCATTTACATTTTGTCCGCCAGGCCGACTGGTACTATGCGATGCAAAAAGGGGGGATTGTCTCTCAAGGGCCAACCAGCGAACTGAGTAATGATGTGATCCAGAAATTCTTGGCAGTTTAACTCCAAAATTTAATCACCAGGCCCCCTGCAACTGCCAACATCGCGCCCACAGTCGTATTAATCCCATTCACAACTTCATTGGTCAACCAAGCATAGTTCTCCTGCCACTTAGCCCCAATGAGGCTCTCAACATAGTTGGCAATTAAAGCCGCCAAAACACATAGGCCAACACCCCACCAACTCACCAGGCCCAGGCCCGATCCGAGGAATGAAATCAACCATGCTGCCCCCAGGCCTGCTAAAGTTCCCTCTAAACTAACTGCACCCTCAGTACCGGGGGGAACGGGTTGAAAAGTGGTAATTAAGAATGTCCGCTTACCATAGGCTTTACCAATTTCGCTGGAGGTTGTGTCTGACAATTTTGTACTAAAACTAGCCACATAAGCCAGGGTTAGGTAAGGTAGCCATGTTTCAGGCGTAATCACAGTTAAAAGCCCACAAATAGCCCCCGTCAAGGCTGATCCCCAAACGTTTTCCGGCCCCCTGGCCCCATCGCGCTTTTCGGCAATTCCCTTGGCTTGCTTTTGTTCCAGGCCAACTTTTGTAACGGCTGAACCGACCAAAAAGTAAAACAGGACAATGACATAGCCCCGCCAGCCCAATGTCCCCCAAACCAACACCCCCAGACCCCAAGCATGAGCCAAACCCGCTGGAGTTAATAATTTCTTGGGGATTAGAATGGCGAGAACTGCTAACAGGGAATTCAAAACCAGGCCAACTACCCAAGGGGATGTTAACCAGAGGGGAAGATCAAGATTCACCATGACTATTACACCTCCCGTAGATCGTTAATCCTGTCTAGATCACAGACCAGTTCCCTAGAATTAAAGACTCTTCAGGTATAAGGGATTCAAGTCCAGGCCCTAAGATAGGATGGCAGATTTGACTGTAGCCCTTCAATCGTTCCTATATCCTAATTCCCTCTGTAGCCATCCCATGACCTTCTCCTTCCATGATCAACTTGAGCAAACCCGGCCGCGTCTCCAAGACCTCATGGGCCAATATCAACAGGCCAATATTTTAGTGGTAGGAGATTTAACGGTTGATGAGTTTCTCACCGGAGAAGTTGAACGCCTTTCCCGAGAAGCCCCTGTCTTAATTTTGCGCCATGAATCTACTCGTCAAGTCCCCGGGGGAGGAGCCAATGCAGTCTATAACGTGGCGAAGTTGGGCGCAAAGGTGAAAGCGGTGGGTCTGGTGGGAGATGACAGTCAAGGGGTGGCTCTGAAGCGAATTTTTGAGGCTGTTGGCATTGACACCAGTGGTATTTTTACGGATCCTGACCGACCGACCGTGACCAAAACCCGCATCTCTGGCCATGCCCGCCAATCCGTCACTCAACAAATTGTCCGAATTGATCGCAAATCTGATGCCTGGCCACCCACCCACCTCCAGGCCCAGATGGCAGAGTACATCAAAGCTCATTTAGAAACCGTCGATGCGGTCATTTGTTCCGACTATGGGGATGGAGTATTTTCCGCGCCCGTGATTCAAGCTGCCCTGGCCCATCACTATGCCATTGTCGATGCCCAACAGGGATTAGCCCGCTATCAAAAGGCCCACTTATTTACCCCTAATTTGCCAGAAGCAGAAGCTGCCGTTGGCTATCGGATCAAGACCTCCGCTGATGTTCTCCAGGCCGGTCGGGATTTATTAGAACTTACCCAAGCCCAACGAATTTTAATTACCCGCGGTGAAGATGGGATGAGTTTGTTTAGTCGAGATGGGGAACCCGAGCATATTCCGGCCTTTAATCGCACCGATGTGTTTGATGTCACGGGGGCTGGAGATACGGTTGTTGCAGCCTTAACCCTGGCCTTAGTTGCGGGAGGCAGTTTTCTGGAAGCTTCGATCTTGGGAAATTTAGCCGCCAGTATTGTTGTCCGCCAATTTGGGACTGCCACAACCTCAGCAACGGAAATGGAAACAACCTTACACAATTTATTGGGGAGTGAACTTCTGCGTTAGGGTTACTCTCCCCGCCCGGGTTGACAGTCTGTAAAACCTAATGCCTTGGTGTCTCGAAAACTGGCAATGGCCATCTCAATCTAGATCAAAAGTCCGGCAATACAAGCGGTCATAAAACAGGCCAAGGAACCCGCCACCAACGCTCTGACTCCTAAACGGGCTAAATCATGTTGCCGTTCTGGGGCCAGCGCGCCAATCCCCCCAATTTGAATCCCCACTGAGGCAATATTGGAAAACCCACAGAGGGCATAGGTGGCAATGATTTGGGAGCGTTCTGTGAGGGTCGGTAAGGCATTGGGTGGGGCCTGGTTAGCCGTCACTTTAGCGGTGTTCTCCATCAGGGTGCGGAGATCCAAATAGGCGATAAATTCGGTTAAAACAGTCTTTTTCCCTAATAAAATTGCCACTTGCCCGACATCAGCCCAGGAAACCCCCATCAACCAGGCCACGGGCGCAAACACCAAGGAAAAAATCCACTCTAGGGATAGTTGCGGTAAGTTTACCATTGGCCCCAAGACTCCTAAAATCCCATTCACCGCCGCCACCAAGGCCAAAAACGCAATTAACATCGCCACCACATTCAAAACTAACTTCATCCCATCCAAAGCCCCCACGGTAGCGGCATCAATGGCATTGGTATAGGGCTGTTCAATTTTGGTCTTGATGTGATCACCTGCTGTGACTGCGATTTCCGTTTCAGGGTACATCAGCTTAGAAATGGCCAGGGCCGCTGGGGCAGACATCACCGAGGCGGCAATTAAATGTTCTGGGGGAATCCCAAAGGCAATATAGGCTGCCATCACCCCGCCCGCAATCGTGGCAAATCCGGAAGTCATAACAGCATGGAGTTCAGAGGAAGTCATGTCCTTGAGAAACGGTTTAACTAAGAGAGGAGCTTCGGTTTGCCCGACAAAGATATTGGCCGCACAGACTAAGGATTCTCCCCCCGAAGTTTTCATGGTGCGGATCATCAGCGTTGCCAGGCGGGCAATCACCCACTGTAAAACCCCATAGTAGTAGAGAATGGCAATAAATGACGAAAAGAAAATAATCGTTGGCATCACCTTAAAGGCAATTAAATGATCCGTATAGGTTTCTCCAAAGACAAATTCTGCCCCGGCATCCGAAAAACTTAAGAACCACCCCACCGCACTCCCCAGGCCCTGAAAGAGTTTTAACCCTAAGGGCAAGCGCAAAATCACCAAACCCAGGAGTAACTGCAAGGCCAGGCCCCAAGCCAAGGTTCGCCAACGCACTTCTTGCCGATTTGTGGAAATTAAATAGGCAAACCCAACAAACACCCCCAGGCCCAACAGGGAAATCCACCGCTCCATAGTTGCCTCACATCCCAAAATTGTCGTTATGATCCCATACGTTTCATAGCTCAATTTCCCCCAGGAAACTGCTTTTTGGATCACCAAACTCGGAGTTGCAAGTTAGGATAACAATGATGAAGTGACCTTATGTGCGGAAAGCAAGCCCATGTTTGTGACTGAACTGTCTCCCCTGGCCCAAGAACTGACTCAAAAACCAGTTGCCTTTCTCGGCGGCTTTGTTTCGGGACTATTAGGTCTGAGCTTGTCCGAGGAACCCGTCAGCCAATGGTTAGCCAAACAAGGGGCAACCTCCACCAGTACCCCTAGCAGCACCCCCAAAAACTCAGCTTCGGGGCCCCAATCCATTTCCATTGACTAGGCCAGACCGCCCATCAGCTAATTACATCAGCATCATTGACCCAGCTAGTCCTTTCCCCAGGATTTCGACTCTGATTGGTCAACAAGTCCCTGTGACAAGTTAAGACTCCCTCCAGAGATTGTTACTATTAGTTAAGGACTACGACAAGGGTGTAACACATGACCATATCAGAGGCCTGGCATGGGGCGGCGTTGGGGATAGCAGGCTCAGGTCTGTGGGCGATTGCGCTGTACTTAGGATTTTACCCCATCGGACAAAAGATTATTGAGCGTCTGGAAACCTGGTTGGGCAAAGCAAAATCATCTCAGGCCGAGTTTTGGGCCGCAATGACAGGGGTTTTGCCCTTTGTTTTGTTGGGGGTGGGGCTATTTTATGGAATTACAGTTTCCTTAGGCCTAAGTTGGTCTGTCAGTTTGGGAATTATGGCTACCATTGGCGGCGGAGTTTATGAATTGGGGCGGCGAGATGGTGAAATTAACCGAGAATAGAGATTAGTCCCAGCTTCAACCAAGCGCGCCTAGGGGGTACTAACGACGATGAAATGGGCCACCGCACTCTCAACACATTTTTCCTTAGAACAAGCGGTTAAGGAAGTCACCGACCAGGCCCGCGAGCGATTGGGTAATCTCCAACCAGACTTAGGAATTGTCTTTATTTCCCAGGCCTTTGCCAGTGAGTTTTCTCGGGTCATTCCCCTATTGCAAACCAAGTTACATTTGCCGGTTTTGATTGGTTGCGGGGGGGGTGGCGTGATCGGGCGCAATTACCGCGATCAACCCCAAGAGGTGGAAGAAACAGCCGGCCTTTCCCTCACCTTGGCCCATTTACCCGATGTAAAGATTAAGCCCTTTACCTTGGTGGCCGATGACCTCCCAGACCCCGATGATTCCCCCCAGGCCTGGTGGAGACTGATTGGGGTTGACCCAGAGCAACAGCCGGAATTTTTACTCTTGGCTGATACCAGTAGTGCCCGAATTAATGACCTGTTACGGGGCTTGGATTACGCTTACCCCCAAGCCGTGAAAGTTGGCGGAATTACGGGCAGCAATCAGGGGTGGGGCCGGACGGGGCTGTTTTACCAAACAAAGGTGCAACGGGAAGGAACAGTGGGGTTAGCCTTGACTGGTAATATTCGCATTGATCCAATTGTTGCCCAGGGATGCCGCCCCATTGGCCCCCTCTATCGGATCGCCTCTGGGGAAAAGAACATTATCCTCACCCTTGAAGATGACCAGGCCAAGGTAGCCCCACCCTTAGATATGTTGGAAAATTTGGTGGCAAGGCTCCCCGAAGCGGATCGTGAATTAGCCCGCAGTGCTCTATTTATTGGCCTGGTGCATAATGAATTCAAACCTAATCTCGGGCCTGGGGATTTTTTGATTCGGAATTTGATTGGGATTGATCCACAAACGGGAGCTTTGGCCTTAGGCGATCGGGTGCGGGTGGGGCAACGAATTCAATTTCATCTCCGGGATGCAGCGGCCTCGGCGGCAGATCTCCAGGCCTGGTTAGAAACCTATTGCCACTCCTATCCCGGCCCACCCCCAGAGGGAACGATGATGTTTTCTTGTTTAGGGCGCGGCGTTAATCTTTACGGTGAACCGGATTTTGATGCCAATATGGTTGATAAATTCTTACCTAACATTCCGGTGAGTGGCTTTTTCTGCTTTGGAGAAATTGGCCCCATTGGTCAAGAAACTTTTTTGCATGGCTATACCTCGGCCCTGGCTATTTTCCATCCCCGCACTACTAATTCTTTGAGTTAAAGGTTTTGGCCTGGATGAGATTAATCTACTGCCGATCTGCCTATGGCTCTAAACGTGTCAGAGATGTTTTGACACAGGCCTTAACTCCTTGCCAATCCCGTTCTGACAAGTGACAAATCACAACCAAATTAGCAGACAATGGCAAGGTGACAATAAAGCAACGAAATATTGAAGTAGTTCGTAATCCGGCCATTGCCCAAGCTTGAAGGCGATAATCTGTAGCTCCGACAATCTTTGCCTGAGTTGTAATTAGGCCAACAATCACATCTGGCCGAATTGAATGATAAATTTCTGCTGATAAGACGACAGCGGGACAGCGTTTAATACCTGTAACTCCAGGGAAATCAACAGTCACGATATCCCCGGCACATAGATTCATTGTTCAGCCTCGTCTATCTCAGAGAAATTGCTGGCTGCGGACTGGAGCGAAAAACTGACCAGATCCCTTTCATCTTCTTCTGTCCAGGTATCACTTTCATCTATTGCGGTTGATTGCTGTTTAACAAGATCATTCAAAATCAGCGTGGCTAATCGTAACTGTTCTGCGAGGGACAAATTACGAACCACTTGAATATAAATTTCTTGGACAGTCGTTTGCATAATCGAACCTCTTGTCCTTGATTTTAGAGCTTTTCTTGGTTCTTGGTCAGGTTAAGATTTCTATGTGGAGGTTCTGCAATAGCCTCTGATGCCCCGTACAAAAAATCTTTTTGGCTAAGGATTTTGCTCTGAATCATGAACTCACTCCCTAACTTGTTAACCCGCATCACCCAAACCTCTAGTCAATGTGAGGGTCGTCCTTGGATTTGTGGCATGGGAAGTAGGGTTAGCGATATTCTGGAAATGTTGGCAGAGAATGTTAGTGTTGGCGGGATTTTAGCAAACCTTCTTGATCTTGAGATTGAAGACATTCAGGCCAGGTTAGTCATTCCATCTAAACTAATTGAAGACTAACTTGAGGGCTTAACTCTTGGTCTTAACCGCATCAAAGATTACGGAAATTCGACAGCAGTTTTTGGCATTGCAATCGAAAACCTATCTGAACTTTGGTGGTCAGGGGCCACTCCCAAACTCGGCCTGGGAGGCGATTCAAAACAGTTATCTCCATATCCAACAGGCCGGGCCATTTTGCACCAAAAACTATGCCTATATTTCCAGTCAAATTGCCGCCCTCCGCCAGGCCTTGAGCCAAGAATTAAACATTACTCCCGAGAGCCTCGCCTTAACCGATTCTGTGACAACGGGCTGCAATATTGTCCTCTGGGGCCTGGATTGGCGCGCTGGGGATCATTTGCTCTTGACAGATTGCGAACATCCAGGGATTTTAGCCATTGGTCAACAACTCCAGGCCCGCTTTGGGATTGATCTCACAGTTCTACCCCTCCTTCAACAGGCCCAGGCCGATTCAGAACACCTAGTCACCTGCTTTCGCCAGGCCTTGACTCCCCGAACGCGCCTAGTTGCCCTCAGTCATTTACTGTGGAACACAGGTACGACTTTACCCCTTCAGGAAATCGTTGCCGTTTGTCATCAACAGGGGGTGCTAGTTCTAGCTGATGCCGCGCAGTCCGTGGGGATGATGTCCTTGGATTTACCGAGCTTAGGGGTGGATTTTTATGCGTTTACGGGGCACAAATGGCTCTGTGGGCCGGATGGATTGGGAGGCTTATATATTCATCCTGAGCAGCTTGGACACCTGCAACCCACCTATGTCGGCTGGCGGAGTATTAAAAACGGCCCCCAAGGGTTTCCCGAAGCCTTCCAGGCCACGGCCGCCAAGTTTGAAATTGCCACCACTGCTTTTCCTTTGGTTTCAGGTTTAACCGCGGCCCTGCATTTTCATCATCACGTTAGCCCCACCTCCATCCGCTATCAACAGATTTGTGATTTAAGTCGCTATCTCTGGCAAGGCCTGGCCACCATTCCGGGGGTACGCTGCCTCACTTCAACCCCACCCCCAGCGGGCCTGGTGACATTTCAACTGGAATCGGGTAAACATGGGGCCTTAGTCGAATGGCTAGAAAATCAAGGCATTTTAGTCCGTCTTTTACTTTTTCCGAATTCCGTCCGGGCCTGTGTTCATTACATGAGTTTATTGAGGGAATGCGATCAGTTAATTGGGGCTGTGGCTGAATTTACCCGTGGTTAGTCAACCTGATTCATCCATTTCAACCTTAAGTTGAATCAGAACCCTAGTGCCTTCATCCTGATTGGAATAAATTTCTAAACGTCCCTGATGGGCGGCTAAGATGCGTTCTACAATCGCCAACCCCAGGCCGGTTCCCCCTGGTTTCCGAGAATAAAAAGGTTGGGTTAGTTTGGGAATTTCAGTTGCGGGAATCGGTTCGCCCCAGTTTTGAATGGTGACGGTGACTTGTTGAAGATTTTGCTGATTGAAACGATGCGCGGGGTTGTTAACTTGAATCGTGCAAGTAATTGGTGTATGGGCTGGGGCTGCTTCACAGGCATTTTGAATCACATTAAAAAAAACTTGCTTGAGCTTATCGCGATCTCCTTTAATCCAGACGGGCTGGGGGCCAGTTTGCCACATGATCGCGCGTCCTTGGGCTTCTGGTAAATCCTCTAAAATATGTTGTATTTCCAGGCCCAGAAAATTCAAATCAAAGCGAGACTTGTTTAAGGTTTGGGGTTTGGCATACAGCAGAATTTCACTCAGGAGCATTTCTAAGCGGTGGGCTTCCTCGAGGGCTAAGGTGAGGCGTTCTTGGGCTGCGGCTGGTAGGGCAAGCTTAAAAAAGTAATTCAGCCCCATTTTGATCGTAGTCAGGGGGTTCCGTAATTCATGAACAATCATCGTGGCAAACTCGCCAATCGCCGCTAAACGGGCCTGCTCTACCAGTTGATGTTGGGCCTGTTGGAGATCTGCTGTTCGTTTTTCCACTTCCTCGGTCAAACGCTGATTAAAGTCCTGCTGGGCCTGGTAAAGCAAGTAGTTATCAATTGCCGTGGCAGCCCGTTCTGCAAAGAGCTTGACTGTTTCTACCTCGGTGGGATGAAATGGGCGCGGCTGCATATTAAATGAGCAAATTGTCCCCATCACTTCCCCTTCCAGGGTACAAAGAGGCACACCTAAATAGGATAAATAGCCTTCGGGGAGTTCGCCAAATTCTGGTTGTTCTCGGACATCATTGACACAGAGGGGTTGGCGCGTTAAGACCACTGTATGGGTGACAGTGCCGTGGAGATCACAAACCCGATCTTCAGGATCAAGGGGAAGGTTACTGGCAATTAATTGTTCCTCATTCTCCTTACAAAGAGTCACCACTGTCCAATCCATCATCAAAAGCTCACTGACTCCGTAAGCAACGGCTTCTAAGTAATTTCTTAAGTCTTTGGTACGGCAACTGAGGGAAGCCAGAATTGAGAGAATTTTGTGACTTTTCTGCCAATGCTGATCAGCCATCTCTACCACCAAACTGATGATTTATGACTAAAATTATCGTAAGCTATAGCCCACACCCCGAATTGTTTGAATGAGTCGCGGTTGATTGGTTGATTCTAGCTTTAATCGTAAGTAGCGAATATATACTTCAATAATGTTTGAGTCGCCAATAAAATCATAACCCCAGACTTGATTGAGAATTTGTTCACGGGTAAAGACTTGTCGCGGCCGAGATAATAAATAAGTCAGTAAATCAAACTCTTTGACGGTTAAATCTATGGGCCGTTGTTGCCGATATACTTCTCTGGTGCGTTGATTCACCCGTAAATCTTCAAACTCCAACCAATCCGATTCTTGGGGATGTTTTTGCCGTAAGCGGGCTCGAATCCTGGCTAAGAGTTCTTCAATGCTGAAGGGTTTAATCACATAATCATCGGCACCCGCATCCAGGCCGGCAATCCGATCCGGAATATCGTCTCGTCCCGTTAACATAATGACTGGCATGACATTCCCTGTTGCCCGCAGCCGCCGACAAATTTCTACCCCCGTTAGGCCTGGTAACATCCAATCGACAATCATTAAATCTAACGGATGCTCACGGGCTAAAATTAATCCGGCCTGGCCATCATGACTGACTGTAATTTCATACCCCTCACTTTCAAGTTCCAACTGAATAAACCGAGCAATTTTGGGTTCGTCTTCAATCAGTAAAATCCTGCGGGTCATGGTCAAGAGCCTCCAGATTAACTCCAGATTAACAGGCCTGGCTGAGAGATGCCTGAGTCACTGGCAATTGTTAAAACTTTATAAAGCATCAATTTTTTCGGGAAATTCCCAGCTAATCCTCCAAATCTTCTCAGGACTTTCTCAGGCAGAGACCCCACTGTGTGGATATTGACTGTTGATTACAGGACTCCCTTCTCAAGCATTACGTTCAGATCATCACAGGAGAATAAACCTATGAATTTCTCTACTTTCGGTCGCATGAGTGCCTTGACCGTGACGTTTCTTTCCCTTAGCTCGATTGCTATTGCCTCCCCCTTACCCGGCCCTGGCCCCTCTCCCCGCCGGATAGTTCCCACCCTCTCCCCACCTGGTTCCGTTTACTCTTCTTCCCTCCCTGCGGCTCAATTCCCCAAAATCACCGGTGCAACAATTTCTGGTAGTACCCATGTGATTGGTATTTCTGGTAATGGTATGAGCTTAAGCAGTGTGAGCATTGGCCTGCCCCAGCAGATGGAGAGCTTTTCGGGGATTACGCTGCAAAATAAATCTGGGGGGAATATCCCGGCCCAAGTCAAAAAACAAGGGGATCGCCTGAACATTAGTTTTGATACGCCACTACAGGCCGGCACCTCATTTGATGTGCGGTTTAACAATGTGGCGATGCGGACATCTGGGGGTGAAAGCTTGCCCTACCAAGTCAGTGTTGTCCAGGCCGGTTCTGAGGGCGATATTAGCATTGGCACAGCCTTAATTAGTGTCCCGGTGCGTAATTAATTGTTGGCTTGACCCTTCGTTAACATCCTCAGCCTGAGTTGGGGGGATTTTCTAAAGCTGGTGTAATCGGCCAAGTTTCAGATGCCCCCTAGCTTTTTTGTAATTCTCAAGCCAAGATTCAGGCGATAACTCTACATACTTATGCTGTTGCGGACTCACTCCTCTGGAATTCCTCGCCAAGCCCTTACCTCAAAAACAGATTGGGGGATGACCCAGGCCCTAGCCTCTGATTAAGCCAGGCCTTGTGAAAGAATAGGATGGTCAGGGACAACCTCAGATATTAGGAATTGGAACTGGATACTTGGGAAACGTAAAAGCTCACAGACCGGTTTTACTCTGCGGCTACTACGGGTTTGGCAATGGCGGAGATGAAGCCCTCTTAGCCGTCTTATTACAACTGTTGCCTGCGGATGTCACCCCAATTGTGTTATCGGCGAATGTATCCGAAACCCAGGCCTTGCACAGAGTTAAGGCGGTGGATCGGCGACAACTGGGCAAATTACTCCAAACTATTCGTCAATGTCAGGGCTTTATTTGGGGTGGTGGTAGTTTAATGCAAGATGCAACCAGTGCCATCAGTCCGCTCTATTACGGGGGTTTAATGCTCTGGGCCCAACTCTGGGGCTTAAAAACCGTGGCCTGGGCCCAGGGAATTGGACCATTGACCCGACCCTTTTCTCAATGGTGGACGGCTTGGCTATTGTCCCGCTGCTCAGTGGTGACAGTCCGAGATTCCCAGTCGGCGGCTTGGTTGCAAAAACGTCAGGTTCCCTCCGCCCAGGCCCCCGATCCCGTTTGGGCATTAACCACCATTGCATACTCTGAAGAGTTACCCGAGCGACGGGTTGCCATTTGCTTACGTCCCCATAGTTCTCTAACGTCCGCTGGATTATCGAGGCTGACGGAGGCTTTAATAGATTTTCAAAAAGCAACAGATACGTTTATTCTCCTTGTCCCCTTCCAAAAATCTAAGGATGTTCCCCTGGCAACTCTCCTCCAGGCCCACCTGCCCAAAGTGAGTCAAACAGTCTATCTAGAAAATCCTCAGCAACTCAAAGGCTTGTTTGAGACAGTCCAAATGACCATTGCCATGCGTCTTCATGCCTTGATTATGGCGGCGGCGGCAGGTTCTAAATGCTTTGCCCTCAGTTATGATCCCAAGGTACAGGTTCTGGCCCAAGAACTAACCTTACCCCATTGGATTTTGCCCGATTTACCGAACACTGCTAGTGAAATGACCCAGGCCTGGTTAGACCTTTATAGCTACGGTCAAGCCCTCTCTCCCCAACGCATCCAAGGCATCTGCCAGGCCACTAAAACCCATCAAAAAGCTCTGAACATTTTCTGACCGTCTTTTCAAACCAGAATTTAATCCTCATCAAGCATGGGGCAGACTGTTCTAAGGGAGTTGAAATGTCAAAAAACTGCTCGCAGCACTTTCTAACTTGTCCCCGTCTCACCCTCAATCAGTAATGCTATCGGTTGATGTAAATTTTCAAAATAGTTATTCCATCACTTGAATTGCCGTCATCTCCCTAATCACTACATCCACCTCTCTGAGTTGGGGAGGAATTGACCAGCCCCAGGCCACGCCAATCATTCCCGCCGCGCCGGCCCCTCTGGCCATTTGCCCATCCACATCGGCATCCCCCACCATCAGGACAGTTTCTGGGCTTTCTCCTAACAATTCACAGGCCTGGAGAAAGGGGGTGGGATCGGGTTTACTGGGGCCATGATCTGTGCCTTTTTGGACTAAGAAATAATCGGCTAGGTCATATTTTTCCAGAAATGCTTGCACATTAACGGTGACATCTGCGGACAAAACACCTAGCTTTAATCCGGTTTGATGGAGGCCTTGCACGAGTTCTAAAATGCCTGGAAACACCGGGGTATGGTCGGCTTTGACTTGCATAAAGGAATCAACCTCGGCAAACGCGGCCTGGGCAATCCGCAAAGACTCTAACCAGGGGCGACCTGTTTCGGCAATATAGGCGGCGGCGGCGATTAGGTTTTCTTGACGGGTGCCCACGGCCTGTAATCCACTGGGGTTAAGGCGGCCATTCTCCAAGCCAAAGGCGGATAATAGGGGGTCTTGAACTCCGGGAATTTGGGCATCAATGAGGCGGGCTCGCTTGAAGGTGATGGTTTTGAGATAAGCTTCCGAATGAGCCAGGGTTCCATCCTGATCAAAAATAATGCCCCGAATTGAGGAAAACCGATGCCCACCACAAATAATATCCACCATAGCCCCAGCCTCTCAGTTCCCCATCTAGCATACCCCTCGGCCTAAAATGCCCGTTTATTTCTATTGGGGCGAAGATAGCTACCGCCTGAACCAGGCCTGTCAAACCTTACGGGAAAAACTTGTGGATCCGGCTTGGGAGAGCTTTAATTTTGAAAAACTGCCCGGAGAGCAATCCGACACCCTGATCCAAGCCATCACCCAGGCCCTCACGCCCCCCTTTGGCAGCGGACAACGACTGGTTTGGGTTCAGGAAACCACGGTGGGGCAACGCTGTAGTGCCGAATTATTAGCTGAATTAGAACGCACCCTGCCCCTGATCCCGGACACCTCCCATCTTTTGTTAACCAGTAGTGCCAAGCCCGATGGCCGCAGCAAAGCCGTAAAATTTCTCCAACAACAGGCCAAGTTTCTCGAATTTAGCTTGATCCCGGCCTGGAAAACGGAGGATCTAGAACAGCATATTAAAACCACTGCCAAGGGCCTGGGCCTGGAACTCACCTTAGACGCAGTGGAATTATTGATAGAAGCGGTGGGTAATGATACGCGCCAACTTGTCAATGAACTGGAAAAACTCCGGCTCTATCTCCCCCCGCAAACGGCCATTACCGCCCAGCACGTCCAAGATTTAGTCACCACCACCACCCAAAACAGCTTGGAATTGGCCAGCACGATCCTCAAAGGGCAAGTCGGAAAATCCCTGGATCTCTTGGGCGACCTCCTGCGCCAAAATGAACCACCCCTGCGCCTTTTAGCCAGCCTCACCCGTCAATTTCGCACTTGGTTATGGGTTAAACTCCTCAGCGATGCCAAGGAACGGGATCCGCAAGTCATTGCCAAAGCGGCGGAAATTGGCAACCCGAAACGCGTCTATTTTCTCCAAAAAGAAGTCCAGCCCCTCAGCCGTCAAAGCTTGGAACAGGCCCTCCCACTCCTATTGACCATGGAGCTACAACTCAAGCAGGGCAACGATCCCCAGATCACCTTACCGATGGGGATTATTCAACTGTGTCAGTGCTTTGGGCAGGCTGGACGGGGTTAAGGGTTTGGGCCGATGGCTCTGTGATCCCAGCATCAGGTGAGAGGGAAGTTGGGGCTAAGGATTCCTGGCGGCGTTGATTGAGGGAACGGTGGGGGGTGGGCCGATTCCAGGTTTGCCACGCGGCTTTGACTCCGGCCATCACGCTACGGGTCGTCACACTGGCCTGGCGGACTTGTTGCTTGGCAGAGTCTAAACTTTGATCCACTTGCTTGACAACTCGGCCCGCACTTTGCACCCCTTCGCTAATGTCATCGGTCAAATCACTAATTTCCAGGCCTGTCAACCGAATCGCCTCTAGGGTTGGGGGTAACTCTCGCCCGAGGGTATCAAACATTTTTTCGGCACTGCGGGCAGCCCGGCCCAATTCAGCAAATACGGGCAATGCCGCCAACAAGACCGCCGTTAAGCAGACCGCTACGAGCAGGAAGGAAAGGGCTAACCAGAAAATCGGTTCGGTCACAGCAATTGCCCCAGACCCCTAAAGTTTAACCACTTCTTCGTCATCCAGCGTTTCATCCACATCGGGTTGGTCGAGGGCGGTTTGGAGGGCTTGCCGTTGTTGTTGGGACACTTCCAGGCCATCTTGAATCGCTTCCCGCAGTCGTTCAAGAGTGTCATCCCAACTGACCCGCGCGGCTTCCGAAAGGCGATCCGTATGAATTTGCAAGCTATCGGCTAAATCTTCGACTAATTCTGGCAGGGCATCCGCAGATTTCTTGAGCATAGAGCGGGTTTCGCGCCCAGAGCGGGGAGCCAACAACACACCGACCACTGCCCCAATCGCTGTCCCGACCAGAACGCCACCTAAGAAAAATCCAGAACGTTGATTAGCCATAATTATCTTCCTCGTGGGGTGCGGCGGCCTTGGCCAGTGACAATAGGGATAGGACGAAACCGAGATTGCCAAATCCGCTGGGCCTGGTTGAGCAGAGTCAAGGTTAGCCTTAAGCGTTGCCAGGGGGAGGGTTTACCTTTGTCTTGATTGAGATTTTGCCGCAGGGACGCAACACTAACCTGACCAATGATAATCACATTCGGAGCCTCGCCCAAAATAGCATGGGTATCCCGTTCGACTTGTAATAGGGTATCGGCAATCCCACGGATCATGACGCGGGCCTGGAGCAGTTGCCATGCCGTCAGCAGACACAGAAGGGCAATTAAGACATTACTAGCAAGGACAATTGTGACCATCACTGTCCCCAATCACTAAGGGCCAAGGGAATCAAACTTTACCGCTGATCATACCCCCCGGCCCTGAGGAATTGGTTAATTGAGAGATAAATTAAAGCTGAAGAAATCTCCACCCGTTAAGCAGCATGTTGCCGATACCAATCAATCGTGTTTTTCAAGCCCTGACGTAAATCCATCTGCGCTGTAAACCCAAAAGCAGCTTTAGCCCGTTCCGTATCCAAGCATCGCCGTGGTTGCCCATTGGGTTGATCCGGTTGCCAGACAATTTTGCCTTTGAACTCCATCAACTCGACAATCAACTCGACTAAATCCTTGATCGAAATTTCAAAGTTAGTCCCCAAATTCACTGGCTCAGAGTCATCATAGGCGACCGTTCCCATGACAATCCCCCGGGCCGCATCATCCCCATAGATAAATTCCCTTGTCGGACTGCCATCCCCCCAAACAGGAATTTCCGCATCACCGCGAATTTGGGCTTCATAGACTTTGCGAATCAGGGCTGGAATCACATGGGAACTGCGCGGATCAAAATTGTCACCCGGCCCGTATAGGTTCACAGGTAACAAGTAAATCCCGTTAAACCCGTATTGCTGGCGGTAGGCTTGGAGTTGGACGAGGAGGGCTTTTTTGGCCACACCATAGGGGGCATTGGTTTCCTCCGGGTAGCCATCCCAGATATTTTCTTCCTTAAACGGGACGGGGGTAAATTTCGGATAGGCGCAAATCGTCCCGACACAGACAAACTTCTGCACCCTGGCCTGGTATGCCGTATGGATCAGTTGTGTCCCCATGATCAGGTTGTCGTAAAAGAGTTCACCGGGTTTTTCCCGATTCAAGCCAATTCCGCCGACATGGGCGGCCAAGTGGATGACAATATCTTGATCCTTGACTACGGCCTGGCAGGCTTCAAGAGACCGCAAATCATACTGTTTCGAGCGGGGAATCAGGATATTGTCTTTGCTCGCCCCGGCCTGGAGCAGTTGCTTGACGACGAGCTGGCCTAAGAAGCCGGCGCCGCCCGTAACCAGAATTTTTTGATCCGTTAAATCCAGCATGAATTAGTCCGCCTTACTGATTAACTGCCGACTTGCGACCACATCCAACACCGACTCACTGGTAATTGCCTGACCATTATTGCTGATGACACCCACGGCCTGAAGATCCGCATTCACCATCAGCGCCACCAATTCTGGAAATGTCACCGAGGGTTGCCAACCAAGTTTTGCCTGCGCTTTGGCCGGATCCCCAATCAATAATTCCACTTCCGCCGGACGCAGATAACGGGGGTCAAACTCGACATAATCTTCCCATTTCAGATTGACATGGTTGAAGGCTAAATCTAAGAATTCTTTGACTGAGTAGGTTTCCCCAGTGGCGATCACATAGTCATCGGGTTGATCCTGCTGGAGCATCAGCCACATCGCCCGGACATAGTCTTTGGCATAGCCCCAGTCCCGTTTGGCATCAAGATTCCCGAGGTACAGTTTTTTCTGTTGCCCCGCCACAATCCGCGCCACCGCCCGGGTAATTTTCCGGGTGACAAAGGTTTCGCCCCGCCGTGGAGATTCATGGTTAAACAAAATCCCGTTACAGGCAAACAGGTTATAGGACTCGCGGTAATTCACCGTCTGCCAGTGGGCATAAACTTTGGCACAGGCGTAGGGGCTGCGGGGATAGAAGGGGGTCGTTTCGCTTTGGGGGACTGCTTGGACTAAGCCATACATTTCCGAAGACCCGGCCTGGTAGTAGCGGACTGCTGCATTCGTGCGTTGCTGATAGTCCCGGAGTGCTTCTAGGAGTCGTAACGTCCCCACACCTACCGTATCCACCGTATATTCTGGGGCATCAAAACTCACCCGCACATGGGATTGGGCCCCAAGGTTATAAATTTCATCGGGCTGGACTTGTTCAATAATTTTCCGCAGGGTCGTCCCATCCGCCAAGTCCCCATAATGCAAGGTGAGTTGAGGATGCTCTTGATGGGGGTCTTGATAGACGTGATCAATCCGGTCGGTATTAAAGGTGGAAGTCCGGCGAATAATTCCGTGAACTTCATAGCCCTTCTCTAACAGCAACTCTGTTAAGTAAGAACCATCTTGGCCAGTAATCCCGGTAATCAGGGCACGTTTAGGTTGGGGCATAGAAGTTTAACAATCCTTAAAGTTCAACTCAGGTCAGAGGGGATTTACAAAAGTTTGCCATAGATTGGGATCAATAATTTTTATACGTTGAATCTTTAGTCTGAGCCTTAATCTAAGCCTGATACCTGAGTCCTTGTCACTAGAAATGGAGCCGTTCTGAGCAAGGTTTCACCTCAAGCCGTCATCAGAGGAACAGTATCAGTCAGAGTGCCATGATCCAGATGCCAAGTGGAGTCAGCAATGGTCTGCAGTTCTGGGGCTTCATGGGTAACAATCAACAAACTCCAGTCCTGCTTTAGTTTCCCAAGCAAAGAAATAAGTTGTTGGCGCATTGACCAATCCAGGCCAGCCGTGGGTTCATCCAAAAGTAGCAAGTAGGGTTGACGAATGAGTTGAACAGCCAAAGCCAAACGCCGTTGTTGACCACCACTGAGGGACTGGGGGCGGGTATGGAAAGGTAAGTCTGATAGTCCAACTGAGTCGAGGGCCTGTTCGACGCGATCGAGGGGAATTTCTGGATGTCCAAGGCGAAGTTCCTCTAAGATTGTCCCGCCACAAAAATAGCGATCTGGAAATTGAAACACCAGGCCCGCCAGTTGTTGTAAATGCTGTGGGGTTAACTCTTGGGTATGCCAAAAAATTTTCCCTGCGGTGGGAGAGGCCAGGCCCGCCAAAATTTCCAACAGGGTTGTCTTCCCGGAACCACTGGGGCCAATGATCAGTCCTAGCTGCTGAGGTGCCAACTCCAAGGAAATATCCCGCAAAATGGCCTGGGGGGTTGCTGGAGGATGGTACGAGAGTTGTTTTAATTTAAGCAAGACGTTTGCCCTCGGAGTTAAGACCCATGCCTAGCCAATTGTCCTCGATCAATCCCAAATTCCGCCAGACTGCCCAACGTGCCTTATTGACTTGTGCGGCCATTGTACTCACCCATACCAGCGGGGCCTGGGCTGCGGATCCCTTTCGGACTGGGGAAAATAGCCGTCCCATTTCTGATGCTACGTCAGCGGTGTTTGTGGCAGTCTTTCGCGATGGAAACTACACCAAGGGTCGGCAACTCCTTCCCGCTGCGTTGAGAGCTAGTGCCCAAGAACCCTTAACGTTAACAATGGCGGGGGGGATGGCGTTTCTTGATGGCAACTGGGCAGACCTGAATCGCTATGCCAATCAAACCATTCAAGCGGCTCAAAAACTCTCAGGGCAAGACCCGCTTCGAGGCAATCTCTACCAGGCCGTGGGAAATTTTCTCTTAGCCGCTCATGATATGTCCGAGGGCGGATCGGGGCCAGTGGCCGGAGCAGCGTTGGCATTAATGCGGGCCCAAGATGTATTTGGCTATCTCAACCAGGCCAAGGCCATCAATCCCAATGATCCGGAGCTAAATCTGATTCAAGGCTTTATTGAATGGGGCGTGGCCAATAACTTGGGGATTTTCAAAATTGAAGATGCCATTACCCGTCTCCAAACTCAGGCCGCGCCCCCCTATCTCAGCTATCGAGGAGTAGCCTTGGCCTATCGCGATTTGAATCAGTCCCAATTAGCCCTCGAAGCCATTGAAAAAGCCATTGCTGCTGCCCCCAATAACCCAGAGTTAATTTATCTTAAGGCCCAGATTCTCAGTCAGGCGGGCAACAAGCAGGCTTCTCTCTCATTGTTTAATCAGGCCCTAACCATGAGCGAACAACTTCCGGGGGATTTGGTCAAACAAATGAAACTGGAGCGCGATCAGGTGCAGGCAGCCTTACCCCAGTAGAGAGCATTTTGGGGGAGATTTTTGGGGACTCAGTGATTATCTCGTAAAGGAAAGGATAGAAGATCTGCTATGAAAGTTCTAAACTGATCAAGGGAGAATTTGTTTTGAATCCTACCGAGATCCAGTGGAAGGTAATTCAGGCTTACTGAGTGGCTGGAGTTATTTATGATGAGTATTATTTTCCTAGTCTGGGGATGTGGGCTGTCTGGATTGGAGATTTTAATGGCCGGTTAGTCTGGGTTTACCCTGATGGCAGAGTTAAGCGAGTGAGGGAGAATTTAGACATGACTGAATTAACCTCTAAAGAAGCTAAGAACAGAATTGACTCTCTTAGGAGATTAGCAGAACAGCGAGCTAGGGATAAGGGCCAGTTCTCTATCCCCTTTAGCCTTAATCCTTGGCTTACTCAGTCTGAACAGTCAGAGCTATCTAGGTATCTCGCGTCTCTTGAGTGGGAAGATGGCCCGACCCTAGAAGAATTTAGGCAATCTCGCAGTCTCCAGCGTCAAGCCATGCCAGAATAGGGATTTTATCATCTTGTTGTAGATAATATGCCGTTTTCTCTAAGGACAATCCCCCAGGCCTGGGTCACAATGGAAAAAATCCCTGATGATTGGGTTGAACTCAGGTTTGAGACGGTATTATGGCAGTTCTCGATGGCCCCTGGACACATAAATTCCTCATCAGTAACGGCATTAAGCTCCACTATGTCACCCAAGGGGAGGGGCCGCTGGTGTTGCTTTTGCATGGGTTCCCGGAGTTCTGGTATTCTTGGCGGCATCAAATTCCGGTCTTAGCAGCAAATTTCAAGGTTGTGGCGTTGGATTTACGGGGCTATAACGCGAGCGATAAACCACCGGATGTGGGCAGTTACACCTTGGAGGAGTTAATCCTCGATATTGAGGGGGTGATTTCGGGCCTGGGTTATGAGCGTTGTATTTTAGTCGGGCATGATTGGGGGGGCTTCTTGGCCTGGGGGGTGGCTGATACCTATCCAGAGCGAGTTCAAAAATTATGTGTCCTCAATGCCCCCCATCCAGCTAAGTTTCGCGAGGGATTGTTGAACCCACAGCAACTCCTCAGCAGTTGGTATATTGGCCTGTTTCAACTCCCCTGGCTTCCAGAAGCTCTCTTGGAATGGAACGACTACCAGGCCATTGTCACCATCCTCCAAAGTAATGCGGTCAATCAGGCTGCCTTTAGCCCCACGGATTTAGAGGTCTATAAAAATGCAGCCGGCCGGCGGGGGTGCTTAAGGGCAATGCTGAACTATTACCGAAATCTGGGGCCGGGTCTGGGGGAACGAGATTGGTCAATTTTGAATATGCCGACCCTCATGCTCTGGGGTGAAGGAGATAAAACCCTCAGCCAAAACTTAACTATCGGGACTGAAGCATATGCTCGTGATCTGAGAATTCACTACATTCCCCACTGTGGCCATTGGGTTCAACAGGAACAACCCCAGCTAGTAAATCAATATTTAAGTGAGTTTCTATGACGATTGCTACACTTTTCAAGATTTTATGGTCGATCTGCTAAGCTTCCCGTTGCCGCCACCAGCCCAGGAGGGTACTCGCACAGAAAATACTCGAGTAGGCCCCACTGACAAAGCCAATGATCAAGGCCAAGGCAAAAAAGCGGAGGGTTTCACCACCAAAAAAAACAATGGCAATTAGAGGCAAGGTTGTAGTCAAGGTCGTGTTGATGGAACGAGTCAGGGTTTGGTTCACTGAGTCATCCACAACATCATCAATGGAGTTTTCGGGATGGATTTTTAGATTTTCCCGAATCCGGTCATAAATCACGACTGTATCATTCACGGAGAAGCCAATGATCGTCAGTAAAGCCACGACAAATAAACTATCGACTTCCACGCCCAAGGTAATGCCCAAAATAGCAAAAATACCAATGGTGACTAGAACATCATGGACAAGGGCAACGAGGGCAAAGAAGGCATAGTCAAACTGAAACCGTAAGGTTAAGTAAACCGTAATCCCGACAAAGGAGACCAGTAAGGCGAGTAAGCCGGAATTGAGGAGTTGTCGGCCTAGGGTTGGCCCCACTGTTTCGATTTGGGTTTGTTTCGGGTCAAATTTTCCTAAGCCTTGGGCCAATTGGGAGACTAACTTGGTGCGCTGATCCACATCTAAGGGCTGGGTGCGAATGGAAATACCCGTTTGATCCACAACTTGTAAACTGCTGTTGCCTAACCCTTGCTCGCTAAGAATGGCCCGGACATCGGCTAAGTCAACCGGTTGATCACAGGCCCCGGCTTGAGCGCAATCCAAAACCACCTGTAAACGCGTCCCGCCAACAAAATCCAGGCCAAGTTTCAGGGGGGCTTGAATTTGCGGGTTCGTCCAGGAAATGACCATCGCCACCAGGCCAGCCACAATCGTCACGACCGACACGCCCCACCAGAGATAACGATTTTTGGTGACACTCCAACTCATCGGGCCGACTCCAGACGGGGACAAAACCAATTCGGTTTACGCAAACTCGGAAACGTCAGGGAAATAAACAATAGGGTACGGCTACAGGTCAAAGCGGTAAACATACTCACAGCGACCCCAATCGCCAAGGTCAAGGCAAACCCCCGCACCAGGCCCGACCCCAGCCAAAACAGAGCACCACAGGCAATCAATGTCGTCACGTTACTATCCAAAATACTGGCAAAGGCCCGCTCAAACCCCGATTCTACAGAGCGATAAAGGGTTCGCCCCGCCCATAATTCTTCCCGCGTCCGTTCAAAAATCAAGACGTTTGCATCCACCGCCATGCCAATACTGAGAATAAATCCAGCAATTCCCGGCAGCGTCAAGGTTACGCCCAACAGCAAAAACACGGCATAGGTATAGATGGCATAGAGCATTAAAGCAATGTTGGCAATCGCACCAGGCAAACGGTAATAGGCCACCATGAAGACTAAAACCAAAGCCAGGCCCCCGATTCCGGCAATGACACTACTGCGAATACTGTCTTGGCCCAGAGTGGCCCCCACGGTGCGGTTTTCGACCAGTTCTAAGGGGACAGGCAAAGCCCCGGCCTGGAGTTGGACGGCCAGATCATTAGCTGTTTGGGCGGTAAATCCCCCCGAAATTTCGGCACTGCCGCCTTGAATCCCCGTTTGGGCATATTCAACCGAGACAGTGGGGGAACTAATCAGCTTGTCATCTAGGAAGATCCCAATGCTCCGGCCAGTCCCAGCCACCCGCTTGGTTAAATCCGCAAAAAGAGTCGCCCCCTGCGTATCAAACCGAATCACCACACTCCAACTTTGGGAACCCGGCCCCACGGGACTAGCTAAGGCCTCCCGCACCATCGCGCCAGTTAGGTCGGTTTTTTCAAACAGGTTTTGGATCGCAGCGGCACTTTTGGCCAGGGACTCTTTATTTTTATCCAGAGCAGCCTGATTTTCAGCTAACTCTGTGGGTTTATTTTCACCTTCAAGCTGGGCCTGGGCGGCTAAGAGTTTAATCTGCTCAAATAACAGTTGCCCTTCTAACTGCTTTTCAATCGGGAGTTGGGCTTCTGTCCCAGGTTTTTGCCAGCGAAAATCCAGTTGGGCCGTGCCTTTTAAGACCCGCTCGGCTGCTTCTGGATCCGTGACCCCCGGCAGTTGAACTAATAGCTTATCGTCTCCCGCAGTTTGAACTTGGGACTCGGAAACCCCCAGGCCATTGATCCGATTCTCAACTACTTTGAGGGTGGCCTCTAAAATTGTCGGGGTAATTTGCCTCACCTTTTCGGTTGTTTTCACTTGCAAGGTCAATTGGGCCCCACCCCGTAAATCCAGGCCTAGGCGTGGCGGTGTTTGGACAATGACCCAGAGTGCAGCAATGAGTAACCCAACTATTACCAATAGAAATCCGCGGTGCTTACCCATAATTTCCGAATCCCTTGTCCCGCTTTCCTTAAATCTGATTAGCCGTTATTTTTTGCACCGCGTCCACAATCTGGGCCGGTTGGACAATGGTGAGGTTTTCTAAGCGACCGTTGTAGGGGGTAGGAATATCTTGGGAGGATAACCGCAACACAGGGGCATCTAGCTCATCAAAGTACCGCTCATGGATGGAAGCACTCAGTTCTGCCCCAATCCCGCCTGTTTTCATACATTCTTCCACAATCACCACCCGATGGGTTTTCTGGACTGAAGCCCCAATGGTGTCGTAGTCCAAAGGTTTGAGGGAAATTAAATCAATCACTTCTGGATCATAACCTTGGCTTTCCAGGGTCTTGACCGCTTGGAGAACATGGTGGCGCATCCGGGAGTAGGTCAAAATTGTCACGTCTGCACCCCGCCGCACCACTTCCGCTTTATCCAGAGGCAGCCAATACTCTTCTTCGGGGATGTCATCTTTGAGGTTATAGAGGAGGACGTGTTCAAAAAACAACACCGGATTAGGATCCCGAATCGCCGACTTCAACAACCCTTTGGCGTTATAGGCTGTGGAGCAAGCAACAATTTTTAACCCTGGCACGGCCTGGAAATAGGCTTCTAAGCGTTGGGAATGTTCCGCCCCCAGCTGCCGCCCCACACCCCCGGGCCCGCGAATCACCAGCGGAATTTTGAAATTTCCCCCGGAGGTATAACGCAGCATCCCGGCATTATTGGCAATTTGATTGAAGGCCAAGAGCAAAAAGCCCATATTCATCCCTTCCACAATCGGTTTTAAGCCCGTCATTGCGGCCCCCACTGCCATCCCCGTAAAGGCATTTTCAGCAATGGGTGTATCTAGCAAGCGTAAATCGCCGTACTTTTGATAGAGATCTTTGGTCACTTTATAGGAGCCGCCGTAATGCCCAACATCTTCCCCCATGACAAACACGGTGGGATCATGATCCATTTCTTCATCAATGGCAGCCCGCAGCGCATTGAACATTAACATTTCCGACATGGGCGCATCCTAAAAAACACCAGCTTAAAAAAAGATGACTATTGCTTACCTTATCAGAAACCCAGCCGATTCCTTCGCCCCCATTCCAGGCCAATTACTCCCCTCAAACTAGCCCTAAATCATATCCGCCCCGGCCGTTAACGGGGATTCGCACATCCTTGATAAACTTGGTTCTCAAAGACAAAAATGGCCTGGTAAGCGTGGGCTTGATCACTCATACCATCACTACAGTTGTTTTGGATGAGCGTCAGAGAATTACTGTTGCCCAAGTTGAAAAATAAAACAAGGTCTTCTGGGCGACCGACTGCATCGAGGGGCTGAACCGCGGGAAACTGAGCTTGAGTTCCTGCTGGCGTACTGTAAACAATCCCAGTCGGAGTCACATTCACGCCCCAAAAGGGTTCTGTCCCAAATGCCCGAAACTGCCAGGCCTGGACGGGTTCTGTGGTTGATTGTGGCTCTGATGGTAGCTGGGAATTGGCCGGACTGACTCCTCCTGAACTCTCCAGCGTGAAGCCAAGCCAGAGGATGGGGATGATCAAAGCCAGCCAGCGTTTTTTGAGGATCATGTTTGACCTGTTCTCTAGGTTCTCTACGTATATGGTGATTAATGGTGAGCAATCCAGTGGGTGTTGTCATTCACACTGAATATGACCTGGCCCGTGAGGGGGGATGTTCCAGACTATGCTCAAGCCTTAAGGAAGCTTCACGAACCACCACCCCAGGCCACCCTGCAAGAGTCCCATAACCAGAATTTATTGCCCCCACAGGCCGGCCATAAACCGCAAGCTGAGATAACGAAATAGGGCTACTCGTCCCAGGCCGTGTAAAATCAACCGCCGTAGTTGGACAATGCCCCAGGCCTGGTTGGAAAAGAGCCGATTGAGGATATCTGTAAATCCTAGGGTGAGCCAGTTTTGCCACAGCCGCCAGCGTTGATAGCGTTTTAAGACCGAGATTGCACCGATATCTTCCTCCTGTTCCCAGGCCTGGAGAATCACTTGGGCGAGGGCCGCTGCATCCCGAATCCCTAAATTTAAGCCTTGCCCCCCCACCGGATGACAGGTATGGGCCGCATCCCCCACTAGGGCAAACCGAGATTGGACATAGGCCTGGCTCTGGCGAAGTCTGGTGGGAAATTGAAACCGTGGCCCAAGGGTCTGGAACTCTCCCATGGCCGGATCCAGATGGGGCTGGAGGGCTTGGCAAAATTCTCCATCGGTCATGTTGACCACAATATCGGCCTGGGGGGCGGGCAATGTCCAAACAATTCGATACCGCCTTGGGGAGAGGGGCAAGACACCCAGGGGGCCGGTGGGCCAAAAGCGTTCATAGGCAATGGGGGTCTGGGTTTGACTAAATTCCAGGGTAGCGACCACACAGTTTTGGGGATAGGGCCAGCCTTGTTGCGTAATCCCGACCTGTTGCCGGAGGGAAGACTGACTCCCATCGGCGGCAATGACTAGGCGGGCTTCTAGGGTTAAGGATTCCCCTGTAGAATTGCTTAAACTCAATCGAGTGGCATGGGACTGGGGGGTGATCCCTTGGACTACATAGGGGCAGAGATAGTGAATGTTAGGAGCTTGATTAATCGCCCTTTGCAACACAGACAGAAATGGGCCATGTTGGGCCACATAACCAACCGTCTCCATGCCAATATCCCTGGCCTGGTAGTGAACCACATAGGGATAATCCCCATCAGAGAGTTTAACTTCCGTAAAGGGCTGGAGTTGGAGTTGTAAATCTGACCAAATTCCCAGGCCAGTCAAAATTTTTTGAGAACATAAATGAAGTGCATAGGCCTGTTGTTTGGCCGCGGCCTGGGATTGGGTTTGACTTTCAACAACTGCCACAGTTAAGGCCTGATTTCGGAAAAAACTAGCCACGGTCAGACCAACAATCCCGCCGCCGACAATCACCAAATCATAGGCCTGGGCTGGGCTAAGGTTTTCTGGAACTGACCGTAAGGCTGTGGCAATCATCGGCAATCTCTAACTGGTTCTAAAATTTAACCCGTAATAATCAACTTCCCAACCATGCCAGCCCCCCGGTGTGGAGCGCAGAAATAGGCATATTCTCCGGGAGCCAACGCATCGGTAATTTCTAGCTCATAGGTTTCATTAGGTTTAACCATCAGCTTGCTATGGGAGAGTTCACCCACGAGATCAATGGTATCGGCGGGAACGTTGCTGCCATCAAAGATCACATTGTGGGGGGGAAGTTTATTGTTTTGCCATTGCACAATATCTCCTGGTTTGACGGTTAACGTGGCGGGTTCAAAGGCCAAATTGCCACTATCAGAGCCCATCCGGATGGTGTAGGTTTCTGCCGAGGCGACGGTGACTGGCCCCAACCAGGCCCCAACACAGGTGATGATCACCAACGCCAACCCAAGGAGAGGGGTAAAAAGACGGGAAAAGTTACGGTTCATGGTTCAAGCTTGCTCCTAACTGCGCCGTTGCGAGGGGATACAAATTCTGTGAATACTTAAGTTTTGTTAAGCCTCTTTAATATTAACAAAAGACCCCCGGCCTGGGTGAAAGCCCTTAAAATACCCAGTCCTAAACACCCTGTATCCCTTGACCCGCAAGCAATTTCTGAAAATTTAGGGATGCTGATTGAGAGGCAGATCCGGCTGAAAGTCCAAATAAGTTAATAAACCTGCTCCAAGAATCACTGTAGGATCTGCCTCAGTAAGTCTTAAGCAATGAATGGATTGAGGCATGACGACAGCAGCAGCAGTGCAGGCAGCTTTGGCTTCTCAAGACTTGGGAGATCGGCTCTCAGGAATCAATCAACTCCGGCAACTTCCCCCCGATGTCGCCTTTGAACTCATTCAACCCGTCATTCATGACCCCAATCCGCGCGTTCGTTACGCCGCAGTCAGTCAACTGTCGAGTTTGGGGAACTGTAACCTAGACAAGGCCCAGGCCCTGCTTTGTGATCGCCTCCATAACGATGGGGAAGTGGATGTGAAAGCCGCCGCCGCCGATGCCATTGGAGCCTTAAAACTCAGCGAAGCTTTTGCTGACTTAGCCAGTGTTTATAGCAACACATCCGAGTGGCTCTTGCAATTTAGCATTGTGGCAGCCCTGGGAGAACTGGGTAATCCCGCCGCAACCCCCCTGCTTTTGGCCGCCTTAGACACGGATCAAGAACTCCTCAAATTGGCGGCCATTGGCTCTTTGGGAGAACTAGGGGATCGGGCGATTTTACCAGTCTTAGCCAGCTACATTGACTATCCCGATTGGCAAGTCCGGCATCGCTTGGCCATTGCGCTGGGGCAAATTGGCGGGGCCCAGGCCGACAGTCTCTTGCATCAACTCAGCCAAGATAGCTCCAGTACGGTTGCGGAAACTGCCACAACGTTATTAGCCATGCAGTCTGCCTGAACTCAGGTATAATGACTCCTTGATGGCCAAAATGGCTAAATTTTCGCGACTCCCCATTTTCCAATTCAATTCAGCAAAGGTTTTTCCCCCGCTATGAGTTCTGTCTTGCGCTTTCTCATGTGTGCCCCAGAGCACTATGACGTGGACTATGTGATTAATCCTTGGATGGAAGGGAATATTCAC
Source organism: Pseudocalidococcus azoricus BACA0444 (assembly GCF_031729055.1). Taxonomy (NCBI): domain Bacteria; kingdom Bacillati; phylum Cyanobacteriota; class Cyanophyceae; order Acaryochloridales; family Thermosynechococcaceae; genus Pseudocalidococcus; species Pseudocalidococcus azoricus. Next base: position 59,270 of record NZ_JAVMIP010000006.1, read on the forward strand.
AAGTCATCCCAACAGATGGCCCAAGAGCAATGGCAAGGACTCTATACTATTATTTCCAAACGGGCTGAAGTTGCCCTAGTTAAACCGGAAAAAGGCTGGCCGGATATGGTCTTTACGGCAAATGCTGGCCTGGTCTTGGGCGATACCGTAGTCCTGAGTCGCTTTTTCCACAAAGAACGCCAAGGGGAAGAACCCTATTTCCAGGCCTGGTTTGAGTCCCAAGGCTACACCGTCTATACTTTGCCCCAGGATTTACCCTTTGAAGGGGCTGGCGATGCTTTGCTGGATCGGGAAGGTCGCTGGCTTTGGGCCGGGTATGGCTTTCGGTCGGAGTTAGATTCCCATGCCTATTTGGCTAAATGGCTGGATATTGAAGTCTTATCCCTGCGCTTGATGGATGAGCGGTTTTATCATCTGGATACCTGTTTCTGTCCCCTCAGTGGTGGCTATCTCCTCTACTATCCCCCGGCCTTTGATGCCTACTCTAACCGTTTAATTGAACTCCGAGTTCCGGCGGAAAAACGGATTGCGGTGGCAGAACCCGATGCCGTCAACTTTGCCTGTAATGCGGTCAATATCCACCAAACCGTGATTCTCAACCAGGCCAGTGATGATCTGCAAAAAGCATTGAACCAGGCCGGGTTTGAAGTCATCGAAACGCCCTTAACGGAATTTCTCAAAGCCGGGGGAGCCTCGAAATGCTTAACCCTGCGTGTCACCGAACCCGTGCAAGTGGATATTCATGCCCAGGCCAGCTTGGAAACCCGCTTAATTCGTCTGGAGGGACATTTACTGGATTCTGGTCTCATCAATCGGGCCCTAGATGTGATTGTTGAAGGCGGCGGCAGCTTCCAAGTGGTGAATTTTCATCTCGGTGAACAACGGCAAAGCACCAGTCAAGCGGAAGTGCGGGTCACGGCCCCCTCGCGGGATGTCATGGAAGAATTGATGGCCCAACTGATTGACCTCGGGGCCATTGCTCCCCCCCAAGAACTCTGTGATAACAGCCTGGAAACGGTGATCCAAGATGGGGTTGCGCCGGATGACTTTTACGTCACAACCATTTATCCCACGGAAGTGCGGGTGAATTGTGCATGGGTACGAGTCCAGGGGCAGCGGATGGATGGCGCAATTGTCGTCAAGCAAACCCCAGAAGGCCCTGTTGCGGAATGTCGGCTCCTGCGGGATCTACTCAAAGGGGATCGGGTCGTTGTTGGCGTGGAAGGAATTCGCACCGTCCGTAAAACCGAAAGTCGGGAACAACGGGGCAGCAGCCAAGAATTTAGCTTTATGGGGGCCGGAGTCTCCAGTGAACGGCGGGTGGAATTGGTTGTGGAGCAAATTGCCTGGGAACTGCGGCGGATTCGGGATCAGGGTGGTAAGGTCGTCGTTGTCGCGGGGCCGGTGGTGATTCATACGGGCGGCGGCGAACATCTGGCCAAACTCATCCGGGAAGGCTATGTCCAGGCCCTGTTGGGGGGAAATGCCATTGCGGTTCATGATATGGAACAGGCGATGATGGGTACGTCCCTGGGTGTGGATATGAAGCGGGGTGTCTCGGTGCGGGGGGGACATCGGCATCATCTCAAGGTGATCAATCTGGTGCGGCGGGCTGGGAGTATTGCGGCGGCGGTGGAAAAAGGCTGGGTTTCCCAAGGGATTATGTACGAATGCGTCAAAAACAATGTTCCCTTTGCCTTGGCCGGTTCAATCCGCGACGATGGGCCGCTCCCAGATACGGAAATGGATCTGATTAAATGCCAGCGGGAGTATAGCCGCTTAATTCAAGGCGCGGACATGATTTTGATGCTCTCCTCGATGTTGCACTCCATTGGTGTGGGGAATATGACTCCGGCGGGCGTAAAACTCGTTTGTGTGGACATTAATCCGGCGGTGGTGACTAAATTAGCGGATCGGGGTTCAGTGGAGTCAGTCGGAGTCGTCACCGATGTTGGCCTGTTCCTGAGCTTAATGGTGCAGCAGCTGAACAAGTTAAATCGCCCCTATCAACAGGCCCGGCCTGGGCAATTAGTTTCTTAATATTGTTGGCAGCCGGTTGGACAGGGGGAATTGGTAAGGCTGATCTCAAGGAGGAGTGTGGGATAGTTCTCCAGCCTCCAGGGTGATGAAGGATGCTATACAGTAAAAACAGTTTGACTGGTCTTATTCCTCCGATCATAGGCACGTGATTTATGGCACAAGCATCACCCGCCACAGGGCAGCGGTTACGCAATTTTGTGATTGTCTTAGTTGCGATTTTCTTGGGCCTATCCATTTATATCGGTAGTGGCTCCCAAAATAACCCGGCAACCCTGGCCTATCAGGCTGAGAATTCAACCCCCTGGGCCGAAGCGCAAACCAATGGCAAGCCGACCCTGTTGGAGTTTTATGCCAACTGGTGCAGTAGTTGTCGAGCCATGGCCGCTGATCTTGGCACCCTTAAGCAAGACTTCCGAGAACGGGTCAACTTTGTCATGTTGAATGTCGATAACGACAAGTGGCTCCCAGAAATGCTGAAATATAACGTGGACGGAATTCCCCACTTTGTCTTTCTCAACCCCCAGGCCGAGGCAGTCGGGATGGCCATTGGTCAACAACCCTTGAAAATTATGACCAAGAATCTAACTGCCTTAGTCAATGGGCAATCCTTAGAATTTAATCAGGCCCTCGGGGAAACCTCGGCACTGAAAGCAAATCTTGGCCCCAAAACCGATGATCCTCGCAGTCATGGGGGTTTACCCAGCAGTTAAGGGAAACAAAGATTGTCGGACAATGGCCCTCGCCATGGAAATTGCATGGATTGCTCAACTGGGCCAAACACAGTCTAGGATGTCCTCAGCAAATATAGCTCTTCAAACCAGGATTGAGTCGTTGTGAAGTGGTGGCAGTTTATCCCGTTTGTTACACCCGGTATTCGGACTTGGAATCTTGAGGCGCGGCTGCTCCATTGGCTCACCCTGATCTGGTTGGGACTGGGGCTGCTGGTCTTATTTTCAGCCTCCTTCCACACTGGCCTGGTGGAAACTGGGGATGGTCTCTATTTTGTTGAACGGCAATGCCTCTGGATCTTTGCTGGCTGGATTGGGTTCCAATTTTTAATTCATACGCCCCTAGACCGCATTGCTCGCATTGCCTTACCTGGTTTTTTTCTCACCCTTGGCCTGGTCTTTGCCACCTATCTTCCTGGCGTAGGGAGTACGGTCATGGGGGCGACCCGCTGGATTAACTTGGGTATCTTTCAACTCCAGCCATCGGAATTCCTCAAACCCTTTCTTGTGCTGCAAGCGGCCTGGGTGTTCAGTCAGTGGTTTCGCTTAAAACTGGCATCTCGCTTGGTTTGGTTGGGGATCTTTGCCATCACCCTGCTTAGTATTTTGCTCCAACCCAACCTCAGCACCACCGCCCTTTGTGGCATGACCCTCTGGTTTATGGCCTTGGCGGCTGGCCTTCCCTATTGGCAGATGGGCGGGAGTGCATTTTTAGGGTTTGGTTTGGCTCTAACTAGCATTAGCTTGCGGGAGTATCAACGGCGGCGGGTGATGTCGTTTCTAGATCCTTGGGCGGATCAAATGGGTGATGGGTATCAGCTTGTCCAAAGCCTCTTGGCCGTTGGTTCGGGCGGGGTGACGGGGGCAGGATTTGGGATGTCCCAGCAGAAATTAGGCTATCTCCCGGTGGAGCATACGGATTTTATCTTTTCGGTCTTTGCTGAAGAAACTGGCCTGGTGGGTTGCTTGTTCCTCTTGTTGTTACTTGTTGCCTATGGAACTGTAGCCGTTAGAGTAGCAGACCGAACCGAAAATCCAACCAAGCGGCTGATTGTGGTGGGCTGTCTGGTGATCATTTTACTCCAGGCCTTGATCAATATTGGTGTATCCATCGGCATCTTACCGACCACAGGGTTGCCCTTTCCACTGTTTAGCTATGGGGGAAGTTCAATGATCGCCAGTCTCGCCATTGCTGGCCTGTTGATTCGGGCTGCCCGGGAATCCCAGATATCAGACGTGCGCTCAATCAATACCCAGCCAGCCCGTCAACCCCGGATCCGCCAGCGCAAAAGTAAATCTGCTTCAACTTCGGCTAGATTTCCGATCCCTAGTTCTAAAACAATCGGTCTGTGAGTCATGTACCCGGTTGGGATAACGTCAACGTACCCGGTGGGGATCGAACCAGCAACCGATCGCTTAGAAGGCGGTTTTCTTCAAGCCCAAATCCTTTTTTTATAAAGACTTTGATGATTTGTATAGCGTTACTCATTTAGGGTGAGATCGGGACAAGTCAGAAAATGCTTTGTGGGCAGTCTTTTTGACATTTCTACTCTCTCAGAACAGCCTGCGTAGCACTGTAGTACTTGATTGGACTGAAAAGTGGACTACCTTGAGAAAACCGATTGAGTTACCCAATGCCTATCTGAATTGCCTTGAGAGAGAGAAGCGAAGAAAGCGTAACCTCATTTGCCACTGATGGAGGACATCTGACTTCCCAGAGAGTCCTGGCTGGAGGCTGCTTAACAGGGCCGGAGATGGGGTAAGGGGATGTCATCTCAAGTTCTCCCGGTCATGTTCGTTGGGACGTGGTTCTGAGCCATGGGTAAACCATCAAGGACTGCTACTCCTGGTATTCAATGACCAAAGAAATGGGATACAAGCCCCGTCGTTCACGACGGCTTTGTTATAATCGGGATAGGAAATCTGCCACATCGCCAGAGGCTCGCACCGTAGAGTGGAGGAACCTGGAGGATCAGGGCAAACAACAGCGGTGGGACACATCGCAAAGAACTCTTGTGGAGGGTAAAGTCGTTGGACTCCCTGTGAAACAAGGAATCCTAGCCCTGCTTTACACGCAAGCTACAGGGCGGGGAGGATGTCAAATCACTATCCCCCCTGATCTAAAAGCAAGAAAGGAACAGCCAAGCCTGAGAAATGGCCAGTTTGGATTGAAAGGCGCACGAATTGTTGGAACCAGAAATTCAATACACGTTCTTGGAAATGTCTACTAGCTCTAGCCTAGGCTCAGAAGTTGAGTCAGGTTTTACGGATTTGGTGATTGGATAGTTCCAGCAGTGACCATTGGCCGGGGTAGGGTTGTTCCAGGCCGGGGCAGGGTGGGTAAGGTTTGCTCGATCCGGGGTTGGCCAACAGAATAGGTCAGGTCATAGCTCCAACAGAGTAACCGAAACCAAACCTGAGGAAATTTTGGCTCTAACCAGGCCTGGCTCTTTCTAATTAACCCTGGCAACCAGGCTCCAAACAAGGCATTCAAAAACGCCGCCCAAGTAAAGGTAAAGTAACTCCCCAACCAACGGGTCATATCCCAAGGGCCGACCATATCCCAAATCCAATAGAGTAAGCCCGGATTTTTCCAGGCCGCCGTAATCGCCATCCGATTAAAGGGCCACCAGCCAGCCCGATCCTTAATAAACCGATCCGCTAACTCCGGTGATTCCCCCGCCAAAATCCCAAAAAAGGTATTCAGCATCGCATTGACACGGTTGGGGGGTAAATTCCGCCCGGTGGGAACCATCATTCCGCGGGAAAATAGCCAAGTCACCGCCGTATTACTCTGGAAAGCCCGAATTTGATTGAGTTGCTCGGACTGTAAAAGATCGTGTTTGAGGGCTGTTTGGAGCAGATCCGTCAGGCGGGGCAAATTCCGCACTAGGGAGCCAAACCCGGTAAACACCAAGGGAGATTGTAAGGAGGCGGCATCCCCAATGGTCACGAGGCGATCAAAGGCAATAGTCCGATCTTGGCGATACAAGCTAAAGTGTCCGGGAATGTAGCCAAAGGTGGGTTTAATCCAGGCCAGGTCATCTAAATCACAACGGCGATACTCCGGCAAAATCTCAAAAAAGTCCTCATACATCTCCAACAGAGAACCGGGATTATCGGGATGGACTTTGTGATAGTGGAACAAATAAATCGTCAGTTCATCCCCCGCTGCCGGAAACAGTTCCCAAATGAGTTGCCGCCCCCGTGATAAATCCCCATGACTGTTCAAGACATCGCCGTAGTCAGCATCCCAAACTTGCGGATCTAGCCCGGAAATAATTGCCCCGACTGTTGGACAAACGCTATCAAAGGCCCGCCCGCCATTCAGTTGCCAAGCAATCGGGGAAGCAGTACCCATCGCATCCACTAAGAGTCGTCCAGTTGCGGTTTGGGGCTGTGCCGTGGGCCGATGGGTGGCTTGAATCTGCACCGCGTTGGGGTGAACAGTGGCCTTGATAAATTCAGTTTCGTCCCAAATTTCTCCCCCAGCCTGGCGGAGTTTTTGGCCACAGAGTTGGAGAAAGCGGCTGGAGTCGAGGGCAATATTTAAGACCGTGGGGGTGTGGAGAATCGGGGCCTGGCAATGCTTAGGCGTAGTCGCCGCGAAAAACTGGTTAAACCCATCTACATACTCACGGGCAATGATGCTGGCAAATTCCGCTGCCGTGAACAGGCCCAGATCAATCAGGTGTTGAAATTCCGCCCGCGAAATATTCCATTCCCGATTCATCCGGCCAAAGGGCAACCGCTCTAGTAACAAGACCCGATAGCCTAAACGTGCCATCACGGCCGCATGGACAACCCCGAGCGCGCCACCGATATAGATCAGGTCAAAATTGGGTGTTTCGGCCAGTTCGGAAGATTGACTGACAACCTGCTGTGGAGCCTGGGGATGACGAACGCCTTGCCGCCAGCGTTGCTCCCACCAATAAACCCGTTGCAGATCCGCTTCCCCATTGGGCATTTGTTGAAAATATTTAACCGTGCGGGGATAAAACGGCTCTAGGGCAGTAAAAATCGAGTTTTGGCTGAGATCAATTTCGGGTGGCTCTGGGTGTTGGAGTGGAAAAGCGGTGTGCAGAGATTTTTTCAGGTGTTGAAGCAAAGATGACTCTTGCGGAACCGGACTTTGACCCCAACGAAAGACTTTTAAGTAGGTGGTGCGCTGGAGTGACCAAGCAAAAACGGACAGTTCTGATGCTGTCCCCGGAAATTGCCAGCGAATCCCAGCGGTCGTGGCCTGAATTTGCCCCGCAAACGGCTGAAATTGGGACTGCAACCAGGCCTGGACATCTGTGGTGACGGGGGTTGGAACTTCGAGATAAAGGATTTCTTGCATTTTGTTTCAATCACACCCGAAAGGACTTGACAGATCGAGGAAATACAGTAAACTTCCAAATACTTAGTTTAAGAGAGTTTACAAATTTCTCATAATTGCTGCCCACACCTATGCATTATCCCATTCCTGGCAATCTCGCGGAAATGACTGAACTAGATCGTCAGCCGGTTAATGCTGAGTTGGTGGCTGCAGCCATTGCCGGGGTGGTAAAAATGGCCCGGGATCAGGGACAAACTTTAGAAATGTTGCAATTAGAAGTTTTGGCAGAGGACTATTTATTAGATGCGACCACGCGCCGCTGGCTAAGTGAGTTGGTGGGCCAGGCCTGGGAAACCTGTCTTTAGATATTTTTTAACTCTAAAGTTTAATCCATGACTGGGTAGGGACAGGGAACTCAAACACAGGTGGCCACTGGTTCTGCCGAGAGGGGATAGCTGGGTTCTGACTATCTGAGATAATCTAAAGGCGATGAATCATCTTAGCTACCAGGCCTGGAGGGTTGGAGTCGGGATGGGGTAATTCTCAGGTGTGAGGAAACAGGGTATGTATGACCAACGGAATAGTTCTAATGGCCTAGATCGCCGCAATTATCAAGTCAGTATTGGGTTGTTTTTGGGGGAAGGCTGGCAGATTATTAGCCAAAATGTGGGTGGATTCATTGGCTTTTTTGTCATTAGTTTCATCATCAGCATCGTCTTGAGCAATATCCCTGGCGGCGCGCTGGTGAATGGTTTTGTTTCGGCGATTCTAGTTGCTGGTAATTATATTGTTGGCTTCAAGCTGCTCCGGGGGCAACCGACTTCTTTTGGGGATTTTTTCACCGGTTTTCAGGGTAATCGCTTTCTACCCATTCTTTTAACTAGCTTGCTGACTGGGTTATTTTCCGGCATTTTTAGCATTTTAGCGAGCATGGCTTTTGTGGTTGGCTTTCTCCCCTCCTTTAAGAGCATCCTGGAGCGGCTCCAAATGGAAGCAACTTCCCCGGATAAAGAACTTGATCAAATGGTGGATTTATTGCAGCGACTGCCGGAAATTCCCGCTGGTGCGACACTAATCCTCATTATCCTAGGTATTATTCTCCTGGTTCCCGCTATCTATCTGGGCGTGGCCTATACCTTTGCAGTCCCATTAGTGGTGGAACGGCGGATCGAATTTTGGGCCGCCATGGAAGCCAGTCGGAAAACCGTAACCCATCAGTGGTTTGGCATCTTTGGTTTATTGTTTGTGCTTGGCTTGATTAACTTTGCCGGGGCTTGCCTCTGTGGCCTGGGGTTATTGGTAACGGTTCCCCTCAGTTATGGGGTGATTGTGGCCGCCTACAATAATATTTTTGGGTTATCGGATCAGCCTATTTAAGCCTATTTACGATTTAATTGCCCCTGCCTAAACCGAAGTAGCTAGTCTGAGAGGACTGATTCCAGGCCAGCTTGATCTAACCAATTGCTGAATTGAATCCAAGTTTTTAAGTCTAGATTTTCGGCTCTAGTTTGGGCAGAAATATTTAAGTCTTGAAAGGCGTTGAGGAGAACCTCCCGCTCCACCCGGCCCTTGAGGGTATTGATCAACATTTTTCGGCGGGTGGCAAAGCCCAGTTGAATCAACTCATCTAATAGTGGGGGGCAATCACAGGGAATCAGCGGGGGCTGGGGAGTGAGGCGAATGACGGTGGAATCTACTTTGGGGGGTGGAAAAAAAGCCGTTGGGGGCACATGACAAATTTTCTCGGGCTTGGCTAAATATTGCACCCGTAAGGACAAGGCTCCATAGGCTTTATCGGCCGGACTGGCTAAAATGCGGCTGGCGACCTCGGCCTGGATCAGTAAAACGAGGGATTGAAAGGGCTGGGTCTGGGGTTGGCTAATCGTTCCCAAGAGCTTGATTAAAATTGGCCCGGTGATGTTGTAGGGAATATTGGCGACGACTTTATTCGGCTTGGGGTCAGGTAGGCCCGCTAAATCTAACTTGAGGAAATCTGCCAGAATTAGATGCCAGTTCGGGTGAGTGAGCGTTGTGGTTAGGGCCTGGTGCGCCTCCCGATCCACTTCCACACTGGTGACTTGCCCGGCCTGGTCTAAAAGCGGTCGCGTTAATACCCCTGTGCCTGGGCCAATTTCCAAGACATGATCCTGGGGGGCAAGATCCGCGGCCTGGAGAATTTTGCCCAAAACCCGCGAACTCTGTAACCAATGCTGCCCAAACCGCTTTTGCGGCCGCACCATTACCGCGGGCCCAGGCCAACAGCACCGGCATAGACGGCATTGTCCCCTAGGTCATCTTCAATTCGCAGCAGGCGGTTATATTTCGCCACCCGTTCACTGCGGCAAAGAGAGCCAGTCTTAATTTGTCCGGCCCGAGTCGCAACAGCGAGATCTGCAATCGTGGTATCTTCCGTTTCCCCAGAGCGATGACTAATCACCGAGCGATAGGCATTCCGAGTCGCCAGATCAATGGTTTCTAGGGTTTCCGTGAGGGTACCAATTTGGTTGAGTTTGATCAAAATTGAGTTGCCAATGTGTTGCTCAATCCCCCGCTTAAACCGAATTGGGTTGGTGACAAATAAATCATCCCCCACCAGTTGAATTTTGCGGCCCAGTTTTTCCGTCAGGATTGCCCAATTTTCCCAATCATCTTCATGGAGGCCGTCTTCAATCGAAACAATCGGATAGGCCTCGGCAAGCTCACCCAGATAGTCAATTAAATCAATCGGGTTGCGGGTCACGCCATCGTAGGTGTATTTCCCATCGGCATAAAACTCACTGGCCGCCACATCCAACGCTAAAGCCACCTCATCCCCCGGCTTAAACCCAGCCAACTCAATGGACTGCATCAAAATATCCAGGGCCGCCCGATTGGAGCTAAGATTCGGGGCAAATCCGCCTTCATCGCCAACCCCCGTCAACAGGCCTTGATCTTTGAGAACTTTACTCAGGGCGGCAAACACCTCGGCTCCCCAGCGCAAGGCCTCCTTAAAGGAACTAGCTCCGGCCGGGACAATCATGAACTCTTGGATATCCACATTGTTGTCGGCATGGGCTCCTCCGTTAATCACGTTCATTAGGGGAACAGGGAGCAAGTTGGCCAATGGCCCACCCAAATAGCGATATAGAGGCACATCCAAGGCAAACGCACAGGCCTTCGCCGCCGCCAACGAGACCGCCAAAATCGCATTGGCCCCAAGATTGGATTTATTGGCCGAGCCATCCAGATCAATCATCAACCGATCCAGGCCCACCTGATCCGCGGCATCAAAATCAATCAGGGCCGGGAGAATTTTTTCTTCGATGTTGTCCACGGCCTGGAGTACCCCTTTACCGCCATAGCGCGACTTGTCCCCATCTCGAAGTTCATGGGCTTCAAAACTGCCAGTCGAGGCTCCACTGGGAACTTGGGCCAGGCCAATAATGCCACAGGCCAACTCTACCTCTGCTTCCACAGTCGGCCGCCCGCGGGAGTCGAGAATTTCCCGGCCGTGAATGGCGACAATGGCGGTATCCAACATCATGCTTTCCTCTGAATCGCTCGCTTGAGTCCAGCTAAGATTTTACTCTTAACTATCCATGCACCTATGTAGTTATCCCAAAACTCTTAAGCATTGCTCATTTAATAGATTTAATCTTCAGAAGCCAGAACTTGACCGCGGCGTTTGCGTGCTTCCAGGGCCTGGGCAATTAAATCCAACAGGCCGGGGGCTTCATTTTGAATCGTTAACAATAACCGCTCACCCACCGCCAAATCATCACTGGAATTTTCTGGAACAGCCATCATGATTTCTTTCACCTTAGGGATGGTCGTATCCACAATTTCTACTAAGGCCGTTAAACAGCGATAGAATTGCCGTTCCGTCAGGGTGCCATCCTCAAGGGGAAACTCAATAATGGCCCGAATCTCCCCATCGGAGGCATCATATTCCCATTGGAGCATTTTCGTTTCCCAGGAAATCCCCAGCAGGGTTTGTAAAATCACTTCTTTATAGGCATGATGCTGGACTCCAGGCAAAATATCCGGGGCAAAGAGCTTAAAAAACTCCCCCTCTTCGTCCAGTTGAATCACGACCACAAACCGATCTAAGTTATCGCCCGTTACCCCAGTAATGATTTGGTTGTAGGCCGTATCCAGTTTGTAATTGAGTTGGTGATGATCCAGATATTGGGCAATTTGTTCTAGGGCGATGGCCATGATTCATGCTCCAGGCCGGTTTTTCTTTACCCTATCACTATCTTGGCCTGGTCTTTTTGGGGTTTATCTAAATTTTTGGGTATGTTAAGGGATCACCTCAAAGGAGATCCGGAAACTCTTTATGGAGGGCAGGGTGGATAAGGCGGTGATTTTGGACATTGATACCCAGGCCCAGGCCCCGATCTTGATCACAGGCTTCGATCCCGAGATCCGCTAATTTCAACACAAAGGGTAAGGTGCTATTGGTCAAGGCCTGGGTGGCAGTGCGGGGAACGGCTCCGGGCATATTCGGCACACCATAGTGAACGACCCCTGCTTCTACATAGGTGGGTTGAGAGTGGGATGTTGGTCGGAGTGTTTCAATACAGCCCCCCTGATCCACTGCCACATCCACAATCACCGATCCTGGAATCATCTGCTGTACCAGGCCCCGCGAGACTAAACAAGGCGGTCGCTGGCCGGGAATCAACACTGCCCCAATCAGTAAATCAGCCGTGGGAATCACTTGGGCGAGGGCATTGGAGGTGCTGTAGAGATAATTTACCCGGGCACCAAACAGGGTTTCCAGATAACACAGCCGCTCAACATTGACATCAAAAATCGTCACATTGGCCCCACAACCGACCGCAATCCGGGCCGCCTCAGTCCCCACGACCCCACCGCCCAAGATCACCACCTGGCCAGGTTGGACACCGGGTAAGCCACTGAGTAATATCCCCCGCCCCCCTTGAGAACGCTCTAAAAACCGGGCCCCAAACTGCACCGCCAATCGTCCAGCAATCATGCTCATCGGGGTTAAGAGGGGAAAACTGATTTGGCCACCCCGCTCCCGTTCCACCGTTTCATAGGCAATGGCAGTTAAATCCGTCTTTAAGAGGGTTTCAGTTAGGTCTCGATTAGCGGCTAAGTGTAAGTAGGTAAACAAAATCTTGGGAAGTGTTAAAAACTGATACTCACTAGCCAGGGGTTCTTTGACCTTAATGACCATCTCCTCATCCCAGGCCTGGGCCGCGGTGGCCACAATCTTAGCGCCAACCGCTTGATAATCTGCATCCCTAAACCCTGACCCCAGGCCGGCCCCCGATTCCACAAAGACCTGATGCCCCCGCTCCTGTAACGCTTGCACCGCTGCCGGACTTAAGCCAACTCGGAATTCCTGGTCTTTGATTTCTTTGGGTAAACCGATATTCATGACAGGCCTGGAAGGAGATTATGATGAACAAAAAACAGGCACAGATGCCTAAAAGTTATTGGTTTCAGATGGGTTATTCCCCAGGCCTGGCATTCCCAAAAACAAATTTTGATCAGCATTGCTTTGATAGAGGCAGTTAATTTTGGGGGAGTTTTCAATGGAGCCAGTAAATCCAAAGGTATTCAACCGTTGCCGACATTCTCGCAGTTGATCCCCCGTAATCAGTTTCCGCTGCTCTAGTAAGCCAATATTATTGGCCCGCACTACACAGCCCGGTTGCATCACAGGTTGAGAGACAAAGACATTAAAGGGATTGAAGGTAACAAACACCCGCGAATCTACCACGATGGCACTGGCTCCATATTGGACACAGAGTTCAGGATTAGGGGCACTTTGGTCAATGAACTGGGTCGAGGCGACATTTTCCGGGGCCAATGTGGTGGTTTTACTAAAGGCAACGCCAACGCCAATTCCCAAAATAAACACGCCTCCCAATACCGCTAAGGTGGTGGAATTCATTGGAGATGTGGAAGCCGCAGAACGGGCGGGGCGAGGGGGGACGTTGCGGGGGGGGGGACGACGGGGCATAGACCTATCAACTAACAATTAACCTGATGATGCTACTCCAGTATGCCCTGCCAATTGGGTGTTTGGGGATCAGCCTGGGGCCGAGGAGTCATTATGAACAAGCTGCAAAATTTCTTTACAATGAGAAAGCAGTAACGCGGTTGTAGCCCTAATGCGTGTAATTTTAATGACCGGAAAAGGTGGTGTCGGAAAAACATCTGTGGCGGCGGCAACGGGGTTACGCTGTGCAGAATTGGGCTACAAAACCCTAGTATTGAGTACGGATCCGGCCCACTCTCTGGCGGATAGTTTTGATCAGGAATTGGGCCATGTTCCAGCCCCGATCAGTCCGAATCTTTGGGGAGCGGAATTAGATGCGCTGATGGAGTTGGAAGACAATTGGGGGGCCGTCAAGCGGTACATTACCCAGGTGCTACAGGCGCGGGGACTGGAGGGAGTCCAAGCGGAAGAACTGGCAATTCTGCCCGGCATGGATGAGATTTTTGCCCTAGTCCGGATGAAACGCCATTATGACGAAGGTCTCTATGAAGTCTTGATTATTGACTCAGCCCCCACCGGAACAGCCCTGCGATTATTGAGTCTCCCAGAAGTCAGTGGTTGGTATATGCGGCGGTTCTATAAGCCCTTACAACGGATGTCGGTGGCCCTGCGCCCATTAGTAGAACCGATTTTTAAACCCCTCGTGGGCTTTTCCTTACCCGATCAAGCGGTGATGGATGCTCCCTATGAATTTTATGAGCAGATTGAAGCCCTCGAAAAAGTCTTGACGGATAATGCAGTCACGTCAGTCCGGCTCGTCACCAATCCCGAAAAAATGGTGATTAAGGAATCTTTACGGGCCCATGCTTACCTGAGCTTGTATAACGTGGCAACCGATTTAGTTGTGGCTAACCGAATTATTCCCGATACCGTCAGTGATCCCTTTTTTGCCCGTTGGAAAGAGTCACAACAACAATATCGCCAAGAAATCCATGATAATTTTCGCCCATTGCCTGTGAAAGAAGTGCCGTTGTTTGCCGAAGAATTGTGCGGGTTAGCGGCGCTCCACCGTCTCAAGGATACCCTCTATGCCAATGAAGACCCGGCCCAGGTCTATTACAAGGAAAATACGATTCGGGTGATTGCAGACCAGGGGGAATATAGTCTGGAGCTTTATTTGCCGGGGATTCCTAAGGAAAAAATTGAACTGAACAAAAATGCAGATGAGTTAAATATTCGGATTGGGAATCATCGCCGGAATATGGTTCTCCCCCAGGGGTTGGCCGGAATGCAGCCCATCGGAGCCAAAATGGACGAAGATTATTTGAAAATTCGCTTTGCTAACGTCTCCTAAGGTCAGTACTGGAGTTTATGTCCCTACCTGTTGTGATTTTGCCGGGCTATTTAGCAGGTGCCGATGATTATGTTCCCCTCCAAAAAAGCCTTTTGGCCTTGGGGATTCCAGCCAGGATTGTCCCCTTGCGCGGGCAGGATTGGTTAGTCACCATTGGCGGCCGGCCCGTCATCCCGATCTTGGCTCAATTGGCAGCGACAGTGGCCCAGGCCCAGGCAGAATCAGGACATGAACAGGTGAATATCATTGGCCATTCGGCGGGGGGGTGGATTGCGCGGGTCTATTTAGGGGATCAACCTTACTGTGGCCAGGCCTGGGATGGGAAACGTCATGTTAAAACCCTCGTTAGTTTAGGCACACCCCACACCAGCCAAGAACGATGGACGCGGAAAAACCTGGATTTTGTCAATACCACCTACCCCGGGGCTTTCTATGACCAAGTGCAATATATCTGTGTCGCGGGCAAGGCGATTTACGGACAGAATGCTTGGCCCCTGGAGCGTTGGTTTACCTATCAAAGCTATCAACTCACCTGTGGGGAGGGCCAGGCCTGGGGGGATGGAGTTACGCCTGTGGTTTCGGCCCATTTAGAGGGAGCAGAAAATATCACCTTAGAGGGGGTTCTCCACGCGCCCCGGAGTCGTTCCCGCGATTGTCCCAATGCCCCTTGGTATGGTACTGAGTCGGTGATTTCCAGTTGGGTGAATTACTTTACTTAAAGGCTTAACCAGAGCTTAACTAAAACGTTGGACAAAATCCCATCGCATTCCGCACTTGATTGAGCGTTTCTTGGGCTACTTTTTCAGCTTGGGTTTGGCCCTCTCGAAGCACCTGGGCTAAATAATTTTTATCGGACATGATTTCTTGATACCTGGCCTGGATTGGGTTGAGCGCGGCAATGATTGCATCGGTGAGTAAGGGTTTGAACTGCCCCCAGCCCATTTCGCCACATTCCGCCGCCACGGCCGCCTTAGTTTGATTTGTGAGTACCATATAAAGCCCTAACAAATTGTTGCATTCCGGCCGTTCTGGATCATCAAAGACCAGGCCCCGCTGGGGATCGGTTTTACAGCGTTTAATTTTCTTCCGAATTTCATCAGGACTATCGAGGAGGTTAATCCGGCTGAGTTCCGAGGGATCGGACTTGGACATTTTTTTAGTCCCATCGGTTAAGCTCATCACCCTAGCTCCTTCTGTCCGAATTAAGGGTTGGGGGAGTTTGAGGACTGGTTTTGCCTCAGACCCAAACAAATAATTGACACGCACGGCAATATCACGGGTTAACTCCAAGTGTTGTTTTTGATCCTCGCCCACGGGCACAAGGTCGGCCTGGTAAAGCAAAATATCCGCAGCCATCAACACCGGATAATCCAATAACCCAGCGCAAACATTTTCCCCCTGCTTAATGGCTTTTTCCTTGAACTGGATCATATCTTCGAGCCAATTCAGGGGCGTAATGCAGTTCAGCAGCCAGGTCAGTTCCGCATGGGCCGAAACATGGGATTGGACAAATATCTTTGCGTGGGCCAAATCAATGCCACAGGCCAGGTAGAGAGCCGCCACCTTGAGGGTATTTTCAGCCAGGGTTTTGGGATCATGGGGGACGGTAATGGCGTGTAAATCTACCACACAAAAGTAGTTTTCATAGTTGGCCTGGCCAGCCACCCAATTGTGAATCGCCCCTAAATAGTTCCCTAAATGTAAACTTCCTGTTGGTTGAACCCCTGAAAGAACCCGTTGTTTGCTGGTCATGATGCTGGTCAATAGTAGTGAAATGGCTGGCCTGGTGGCGTTTGGATTAACGTTAAAACCTTGCGGCCCTTGATTTTACCCCCTCATGGCCTGGGTTAGCTCAAAGCATCAGGAGTCATCGGTAATTTTTCTGGGGTTGGGGCCGGGTGGGGGCGGTTCAAAGCGGGGTGGTTGGGGTTTGGGGGCGGTGGGACAGAGATCAGCTAAATCACATTGCTCACAGAGGGGTTTGCGGGCATTACAGATGGCACGACCGTGATAAATCAACCGAATTGACCAGTTTTCCCAGTCCGGTTGGGGCAGGAGGCGCATTAAATCCCGTTCAATTTTGATTGGTTCTGTCGCTTTGGTGAGGCCGAGGCGTTGACTGAGGCGTTTAACATGGGTATCTACGGTTACGCCCATATTGATTCCATACCCGTGGGCTAAGACAACATTGGCGGTTTTGCGGGCCACCCCAGGCAGAGTCAAGAGGTCTTCCATAACTTTGGGGACTTCGCCGCCATAGACCGTAACAATCCGCTCACAGGCCCCTTGGATGTGCTTGGCTTTGTTGCGATAAAAACCTGTAGAGCGAATTAAGGCTTCAATTTCCCTAATATCAGCACTAGCCAAGGCCTGGGCATCGGGAAAGCGGGCAAACAAGGCTGGGGTAACTTGATTGACCCGTTCATCAGTACATTGGGCAGAGAGGATTGTTGCCACGAGTAACTGGAGAACCGTTTCATAGTTCAGGCTACAGGTGGCATCAGGATACAAACGCTGCAGGCGAATCAGGAGTTCGAGGGCCCGTTGTTGATTGGCTGAGAGTTTGCGTGTAATGGCCATAGAGGCAATATTTTAGAGATTGGTCGTTAAGGAAGTTTGCCTATTATATATTTGAAGTAAATAATTCTCATGCCCTGTTTGGGGAGCAGGTAAAGGAGTTTATTTGGGAGAGAATATGTTACTGGTTTTATGTTTTATAACTTGAGAGACAAACTTTGGCCCTGGTACGATTATTAATCCTAGTTGCTGTAATAGTCCCAACGCATGGCCTTGTCCCCAATGTTCAGCAATTTTGCCATTTTCGAGACGATCAATGTGCATGACTTCGATACTGACTCGCTGGTGAGTTGCTGGTAATCCCTGAAACGGGCCAGAGTGGAGGGTACAAAAGGTTCCAGATGTAATGACTCGGTCTTCAGTTGTGACAATTTCCGTAAAGGTATGCTCCCCTTGGGTAAATGCAGTGTAAAAAGAGAGTCCAAATGCTTGAAACTCTGGCAGGCCCAATGTCTCCGGTATTCCAGCAAGGTGGGCCGTGAAGTTGGCAGAAAGAAGGGCGATAGCCTGATCAATCTTGCGTTCATCAAAAGCGCGATAGAACCCCAATACTAGAGATGTATTAGCCCTAAGGAGGTTTTCATGCTCTGCCATTGGATACTTTGCCTCATGTCATGAAGAGCTAGAGTCAGTTCGAGCCTACTCGCGAATGTCTAAGGTATCGAGATCAATGGCCTGGGATCCGCCTTGGGCCAGGAGGCTGAGGAGTTTACCCAATTGCGACCAAATTAACGCCCCTGTCCCTAAGGTCAAAATGAAGGAGACAATCCCACTCAGCCAGAGGGGAAACCCATAGATGGACAAACCAGAGGCGAGAAAGGAACAAACCCCCCCGCAAATGCCCAAATACGGGACAAAAAGTTGCTCCCCTTGGAGTTGGCTGAGGATTCGAGTTGAGCGCGTCCGTGACCATTCCCCAACCCGTTCTTTTAAGGTAATTTCAAAGGCCCGGCCACAGGCGATGGCAGCCACTAAACTAGCAACCAGTAAAAAATAGGGCGGCTCAATATACCCCACAACCAACTCCTTAAGATTTAATCAAAATAATTAAAGATTCTTTACTTAGGGTACAGCAAGATTTACCCCAATTCGGAGGACTGTAGCCTAACCGGACTGGGCAAATCCCGACAACATAATTTCAACATCGCGCCACCCTAGCCCAGGCTTGAATATCTTTGTCATATTTCCATCACAGTTAGCTAGATTGTGACAGCCCATCATCCCAGGCCCAAACAAACGCGGCAACCCAGTCTATAATGCAACCGATGTAGTAAATTGAGATTGTCTTCTTCAGCAGTTGGGTTATGGCGCGCTATGCCGAATGAAACAAATACAGTCACCCATGGCACGGCGAGTTTATTGTTTTTGTTAACCCTCCTTCATGCCAATTCTGCCCAGGCCAAGGTAGTCCTAACCTCAACTGCGCTGCCTTCCCCCACGATTCCGGCCCGTTTAGCGGCAGTGCGAAACCAATTAGAGGCTGGTAAACAGTTTGCTCCTACTAGTGTGGGTAGGTTTGGGGAAAATTTACACTTGGCGGCCTGGGAAGATAGTTGGGTGAATTTTAATGATGGAGCCTATTGGGAAGATATTTGGTCAGACTTTAGTAATTAGCCAGTCATTAGTCAATCATTAGCCATCTTACAGACACCTTAAAATATCCAAATATCCCTGGAAATGCTTATTTCTTCAACAGAGTTGGCAACCTTTGGCCCGTTCCGACTGGTGATCATTCAACCAACGCCATTCTGTAACATTAACTGTGATTATTGTTATTTACCGGATCGGCAATCTCGCCAGATTTTAGACTTAGGTTTAATAGAGCCAATTTTTACCAATCTTCTCGAGAGTCGGTTTTTGGGACAGCACTTTACTGTCTGTTGGCACGCGGGTGAACCCTTGGCCGTTCCGATTGAGTTTTATCACCAGGCCATGGGGCAGATTACCGCAATTCAGGGCCGTTATCCTCAAGTTTATTGCCTCATTACCCATGCCCTCCAGACCAATGGCACCTTAATTACTCCGGCCTGGTGTGAGTTATTTCAGCAGTACCAAATCTCAGTTGGTGTCAGTATCGATGGCCCCGCTTTTTTACACGATGCCCACCGGCAAACCCGCACTGGCCTGGGCACCCACGGGGCAACCCTGCGCGGTATTCAGCATCTCCAGGCCTGGAACATTAACTTTCACACCATTACCGTCCTGACCCAAGAAACCTTACGCCACCCCCAGGCCCTGTTTGACTTCTTTTGGGAGGCAGGGATTCATAACATTGGGTTTAATGTTGAGGAAATTGAAGGGGCCCATGGCCAATCCAGTTTGCAGGGGAATACAGAAGATTTATATCTCGAGTTCATGACAACATTTTGGCAGTTAACTAAGCAAACCCAAGGAAAACTAAGGGTGCGGGAATTTGATCGCATTAGTGAGTTTCTCTATACCCAAAAACAACTATCCCGGAATCAACTCTGTACCCCCTTTGCGATGGTGAATATTGATGTTGAAGGTAACTTTTCCACCTATTCTCCAGAACTGCTGGGGATGACCAGTGATGACTATGGGCGGTTTATCCTCGGTCACGTTCAGACAGATTCCTTTGAGGCTGCTTGCTTCACCCCGAAGTTTGCCCAAATCTATGCCGATATCCAGGCCGGAGTCAGCGCGTGTCGCGACCGTTGTGGTTATTTTGCGATCTGTGGTGGGGGCGCGCCCAGCAATAAGTATTGGGAACACGGGACATTTCAAGCCACCGAAACCCTCCATTGCCGCTACACCCAACAATTACTCCTAGATGTAATTCTGGCGGATGTGGAACAGACCCTTGGGCAAATTATGCGCCAATCTGAATAGAAGCCGATCCCAGTCCAGACCCACAGGGGCAAATTCCCCGGAAAGACCCTTTAAGATGTGAGAGTCTTCAGTCCGGCCATCATCCAGAGTTACACGCTCCGATGACGGGGCCTTTAGAACCGCGGTAAATTCAGCTTAAAATTTGTTTACAGACCTGATGGCGGCTGGCCTGAGTGCGGAACCGATGGCCGAGGCTCTTGGGGTTGGTTGGCTCTCTAGTTTTGTGGCGGTGACATTGTGCTGGATACTTCCCCGGCCCCAACAAAACCCTCTTCCACTTGGGCGGCAATATTTAAGCTTTTGCGTTGGGATAAACCCGCCGGCCGCTTGATTTTGATGATTCCGGCTCTATGGGCAGCTGTGTTGGCCAGTCGAGGCTTACCGCCCCTGGGTTTAGTTCTCATTATTGTGATTGGAACTTTTGCCACCAGTGGGGCCGGTTGTGTGGTCAATGATCTTTGGGATCGGGATATAGACCCCCATGTGCAACGGACAAAACAACGGCCCTTGGCAAGTCGGCGGCTTTCGGTTTTGGTTGGTCTGGTTGTGGCGGCGGTGGCCTTCGGGCTGGCCTGGGGGGTGGCTTTGTATTTAAATCCCCTCAGTTTTTGGTTGGCGGTGGCAGCTGTGCCGGTGATTATTGGTTATCCCCTCGCCAAACGGGTTTTCCCTGTCCCCCAATTAGTGTTGTCTTTGGCCTGGGGGTTTGCCGTCTTGATCAGTTGGGCGGCGGTGACGGGGACTTTAGAAATTGCCACGGGTTTACTGTGGGCGGCGGTCGTGGCCTGGACGATGGGTTTTGACACGGTCTATGCCTTGGCGGATCGGGAAGATGATCGGCGCTTGGGTATTAACAGCAGTGCTTTGTTCTTTGGCTCCCAGGCCCCCAATGCGATTGCTGGATTTTATGGCTTGACCGTCCTATTTTTAGGCATCTTGGGTTGGACAAGGGGCCTGGGCTGGGGGTTTGGGCTAACTTTGGCGATTGCTACTTATTTTTGGCTCAAGCAATATCTGCAATTGCGCTACCCCCAATTACCTGCCCAACGCTATGGGGAGTTCTTTAGTGAAAATGTCTGGATTGGCTTTCTACTCTTGGCGGGAATGTTCTCAGCCTGTGCCTTGGCCTAAAATCAATCACCCTATAGTTATTGCCCAGGAATTATTGTTCAGGGCTGGGGTTTCGGCCTTGGAACGCAGAAACAGAGGGTCAGGCAGTTAGCCCTAGTTAAAAAAACAGGCAGATCAGAAACCTAACTTAAAGTAGATTTCCAATCTGTCCAAAAGTTAAACTCCGAGCTATGGCGTTACGCAGACTGTTTTGAGAGAGTAGAACCGTTAAAAAGACTGACCATCAAGTATTTTCTAAATTGTCCCCATCTCGCCCTAAATGAGTAATCCTATAGCCAGGATAACAACCCGACTTTTGGGAAGTTCCCTCAGGCAAGCGTAACAATTCCCCCAATGTCTAGGTTTGTCGCCCTTCGATTAATGTCCCTGGGCCTAGTATCCCAAGTCCTTGAGAATATCCGTGGCGTGGGTATCGGTCTTGACGCTGGTATAAACATGGCTAATAGTACCCGTGCTGTCAATGACATAGGTAACTCGCTTGGCATAGCCGCCGCCATCCACGTCATAGGCCGTCATGATGGACTTGTTAACATCGGCTAGTAAGGGAAAGGGAAGGTTAAACTTTTCCGTGAATTTTTGATGGGAAGCCTCATCGTCACCACTGACCCCCAAGACGACAATATCTTTACCCTGATAGGCAGAGTAATTATCCCGAAAACTACAGGCCTCTTTGGTGCAGCCTGGCGTATCATCCTTGGGATAGAAATAAAGAATTACCGTTTTACCGGCAAAGTCGCTTAAGGAGACGGTATGACCCTGAGTATCTTTGGTTGTGAAGGCCGGGGCAGGAGTCCCAACGGTTAATGCCATAGGAGAAATATCCTTGAAATGATCACCTCTCTTAGTGTGCCGCACTTTGGGAATTTCCTCAGAGCAGATTCCTGGGCCAGGGCTAAGGATCAGCCTCACTACGCACCATTAGACCCCCAATGAACCAAACTGGCGGTGAACCAGTCTTGATCTTATGTAGGCTTTGATGAGGCAACCCGCTTGATCAACACCAGGCCCCAGGTTAACCCTGGCCCAGTTGAGGATTGTTTACGAGAACCAGCCGTGGTAGATGCCGATGGGGAGATTATTGTCGCGATTTTGGCGGGCCAACCATCTCGATTTCGGCTCCTATATCGGCGGCATCAGCAACGGGTGCGCTCCTTGCTCTTTCAACTCTGTGGCCCCTCGGCTCTGGATGACTTGGTGCAAGAAGTGTTTTTACGGGTCTGGAAAGGTTTACCTCGTATGGAACGCCGGGCTAAATTCACGACTTGGCTCTATCGGATTACCTGTAATGTGGCCAGTGACTTTCGCCGCCAGGCCGGGAAACGCCGCCAACAAGCTGAAACGCTCCAATACGAGGCTCACACTCTCGCCCCGGCCCCAGATTTGTTGGAACTCCATTACCAGGATTTGGTGCAGCGGGGCCTGGCCGTGTTGAAGGTAGATCAACGGACTGTCCTAGTCCTCCACGATTTGGAAGGGTTAGCCCAAAAAGAAGTCTCAGAAATTTTGCGGATCCCGGTGGGGACTGTGAAATCTCGCCTATTCCATGCCCGCCAGAACCTGCGCCAGTTCCTATACCAGGAGGGAATTGCCCTATGATGCCCCCCGAAGATTCCCACTCATCCCAGTTGAGTCAATTTCTGCACCGCCATCGGCCCGTCCCTCCCCCCGCCCTAGGTGATTTGGAAACCCAGATTATGGGACAAGTCCTCAGGGAAGCTCAAACTAGCAAAGGGCAACGGGTCTGGCTCTGGGGTCTGTTGAGTTTGCTGCTTGTGGGCAGTGGGGGCCTGGTAATGACTCAACTGCTCCGCCCACAGGCTCTAACAGCGAGCGAACTTTCCGAGTTGGATCTCTATGTGGCAGAGCGTTGGGAATCTCTGTTCAGCACCGCTGAAGAATCCATGCCCACTACAGTTTTTAGTTCATCTTTGGACTAATCATGTTTATATTTTATGAGGACATTCTTATGTGGAAAAAAAACACATCTCTTTGGGTCTTGGCAGCTATTTTAGCTATTCCTGGGACTAGTCTCATTCCCGCCTTTGCCCAGGACAGTTCACCCTCTCCCGTGATTCCTAATCGCCCAAACCGACCAAATCGCCCGAACTTGAACTTGACCCCTGAACAAGCGAGTCGTATGCAGGCTGTCCGGGAGAAGTATAAAGGGCAGATGACCCAAGCTCGGGAACAGTTAAAACAAGCTCGGACGGAACTGCGTCAACTAATGGTGAATGGTGCATCTGAAAGCCAGGCCCGGGCTAAGTTTCAACAGGTACAACAGCTAGAAAGCAAAATGTCAGAGTTGCGCTTCCAAACCATGCTGGAAATTAATGCTATTCTTACCCCCTCCCAACGGCAACAACTGGCCAGCCAAATGGAGCAACGGACAGGGAGGAATCGTCCCCAACGGTTGGAGGGGCAACCGGAGCAGGGAATGTAGAATTCAGAACTGAACTAGAGTCCCTTCTAAGTTGGGTTTGGTAATGCGGATGGCGAGACTCGAACTCGCAAGGCAAAGCCACACGCCCCTCAAACGTGCGCGTATACCAATTCCGCCACATCCGCATTCAAGGCATTTTCTAGCATACCGCAAATCCCCGCTTCTACCTCCATTGCCGAAGATTCCGCCGTTTGACTTGCCGCCATGTCCGGTAGAGTTTGGGTAGATTGGCCATCTGTTGTCCGTACCGCCAGGCCAGGTATGCACGGGTAATCTCCCTCAGGGCGGCTTGGAGAGTTAGCTGTACCCTTGGCGGTGTGGGCTGAGATTCTAGGGTTGCTAAATATTCCCAGGGGGTTTGACTGGGGCGTTTGGGAAATCCCTGCATGGCCAACCAATCTAAAACCTCTTGGTATAAACGCTCCATCGGTGGCAGTTTGGCTAACCGTTGCCGATAGACCAGGCCCCGCCCACTTAACCAGAGCAACCAGGCCAAGACAACAACTCCCAGAACGACTAGACTTCCCTGTAGGACTCCGCCAATGCCCTCGGAAAATAGGCCCAAGAACCACCGCCAGGCCTGGTCAAGGAACGCAAATACACTGGCAAAAGCACCCGTCACGGGCGAAGGCAACCAACCCGCGACCCAATTCCAAAACTGTTGGAGAACCGTAAAGGTTTGATCCACTTCAATGGAGGCGGGGTAAAGCTCATGGCCGGGAATTGGGTCAAAGGTAAACCAGCCCTGGCCAGGAAAAAATACTTCCGTAAGGGCATAGGCATCGGTATTTTTCACAATGTATAGGCCCGTGAAGGGATTAAATTCCCCAGTTCCCAGTCCCGTTACTAGGCGCGCTGGAATTCCCAAACTCCGCACCATCAGGGTTAAAACGGTGGAGAAGTGATCGGGATACCCTCCTTGGGCGGCCAAGAATGTGGTGGCTAAATCTTCCCCAGGTTGCAGCGGCGGCAGTTCAGGCTGAATTGAATAGCCTTGTTTGAGGGCTTGGGTTAAAAAGAGAACCTGTTCATAGGGGTTTGTCCGTGGGGTTTCTGCTTTTGCTAACAGAGCTTCGGCCTGGGCTTGCAGTTGAGGGGCAATGGCGGTTGGGACTTGGAGATAGGCGGCGCGGATGGCCTTGCTATAGGTGGTGCTGGCCTGGCCCAAACGTGTCCGATCCCGAATGGGCACTTGGGAGATGACGCTATAGGTTAAGCCTTCCGGTAAGGTTAGGGGGGCCCGCAATCCACCTTCGGCATCATAGGCAATTTCTTGGGTCGGGAAAAAGACCTCCTGGGCCTGGGCCAAGTTGGGAATCAGATTACTAAACTCGGAGACAACAGTATAGGTTTGAATCACTTCCTTGGTATTGCCGAGGGGGTTCTGATGGGGGACAACAAACCGATATGACCAGGCCGGGCGTTGGAGGATTTCTGCCGCTTCATTCCGACTCATGCGCCACCCCTGACCGGTATATTGATCAAAGGCCATCACCCGCCAAAACCCTGGGGCCTGGGAGCGGACTCGCAAAATCTCCTTAGGGGTCAGGCTGCCCCGCAGATTTTGATTGATCTCACTGCCAAAGCCATAGTAAAAATCCGGGCTAAAGCGGACTTCCCCCAATTCTCCATTCACCCCATCTCCCCCTGGCCCGGCCCCTTGACCGCTGACGTAGCCGGGATTAGTGACATTGGCCTGGTTAAACTGCCCCTGGACATCAATGTTGGCACTGACGGGTAAATTGCGAATTTGATAGCCCGGTAAACGGGGTAAGACGGCAAAGACCACCATTCCCAGGCCCACCACTAGGGCAAGGGTAATGATCCATTGGCGGCCGACTTGGCGTATTTGTTTGCGGGAAACCCCCAAGCTTTGAATAGATTGAGTAATCAAGCCCAGACGCGACCGATAATCTAAAACAAGGACGGGCAATGCCACGGCCAAAAAAAGCAGTAAAAACACCCCAAAGAGCATCGTTTGGCTAAGGGTGGCCGCCACTCCAATCAAAATCAACCCAATCACCATTGAGTAGCCCAAATCTTTCCGGCGGGGTAGGTCAAAACTGTGGAGGACTTGCAGTTGAATCAGTAACTCGGTCAACAGCATCCGGGAGTCTTGGGCAAAGCGGGCTAATTGACCAATAAACAAGACCAAGGCCAGAATCATCCCCATGGCAATTAAGAACTTGGCCCCGATATTGGGTCGCCGCCGCATTCGCCAACTCCAGGCCCCACCCAACAGACTGAGGGGAACGGCCCAAAATGCATTACTGGTTTGGGCAGCAATATCTGTCGCTAAAATCCCAATTATCACTAAAACCTGGACGGACAAGCGCAACAGGAGGGACTCTTCCACCTCTACCGGCCTAGATTGGGGCAGTTTGGGTAATCTCAGGCTCAGGCTCTTAAGTCCAGACATGGCGAAAATTCTATCGGGCAGCAAATAGCTTTAGTATAGTGAACCGGCTTGGCATCACTACATCCCCGTTCCTCACCCTAAAATCTATCCAGGCCAATGGGGGGAAGCATTAAACTGGCGAATTTTCCAGAGGGCAGGGTTCAAAGGGCGGTTGGGATGATTGGCCCAGTCTAAATGGGGGATGGAGAGGTCTAACTCAAACCAGGCCGTGGGGGCAACCTGAATCTGCCAGACCTTATCGCATCCTAAAATCACGCTGAGGAGATATTGCAAAAAGCCAGCATGACTGACGAGCCAGAGGTGGTCTTGATCTTCAATTTGGGTTAAGAGGGTATGCCAAAGCCTTGCCGCCCGCTCATTGGTTTGGGTTGGAGTTTCGGCCTGGGGGATGGGGAGCCAATCTAGTTGGGATGTTAGTTGTTGACAGAGTTCAGGATAGGTTGCAGTAGCTTCGGCCCAGGTTAAGCCTGTAAAGATCCCTAGGTTGATCTCTCTTAAATTCTCAAGAGTTTGGCTGGGGGCCTGGGGATGGGGGGGCGTGGGTCTAGCGAGAATTTGGGCGGTTTGGCTGGCTCGTTGCAGGGGACTGGTTAAAATCTGGGTGGGTGGCGGGTAATGGGCCGATAAATAGGAACTCAGGGCCTGACTTTGCTGAATACCGATAGGGGTCAACGGGGGATCACTCCAACCCAGCATCCGACCCTCTGGATTTCCTTCAGCTTCACCGTGGCGGATCAAAATGAGTTTCATGAGCCAAGACATTACCTCTATCTATCATCGCTACTGATTTCTGATTATTTCTAACTTTGATAGATTTCAACGATTTTAGTTATCTCGTCAGCGTATTTGTATAAGTCAGTCAGGGCATCAATCGGGTGACGTACTTCCCTGCGATCCTGATCAAACGTAATGATGCTTTTCTGTTTAGTATTAAAACACAAGCGGCAAATTGGTTTACGGTTGTTGTCATCTAGTAGTATGCCCATATAGGATTTTGTATCTCGGTAAATAACCCGTTCAGGATCAAGAATCTTGGCAATAATTGCTCGAACAATACGAAATCCCTCTAACTCTTCTTCTGTGGTAATAATCTCACTCTTAACTTCTTCAGCCCCAATTTGGCTATCTTCAACAAGTTGCTTCTCTTCTTTTTGTAATGCTGAACGTAGCCGATCCTCTATCCTTTCATTAATAAACTGCTCAAAAGCCTTCTTGACAATCGGAGTAAACTGTTCTTTTGCCGTTGCAGTAAATCTATTGCCTAAATTAGCAGAAATGAAGAAAAACTTGACAAAATCTTCATCAGGACATTTAGATTCATATTGAGTGAATAGGTATTTTTTGATGGCTGATATATATTTTAATTCATTGGCAACGCTGAGTACCTGGTCTAGGTTGAAGTCATCTTTAGCTAATTTCTTGACTTCCTTGAGAGCAGGAGTTTTAGGATCACTTAAATCCAGTTCTAGAAATGGCTTAGAATCCATTTTATTTGGAGCTTCAAGATCCGAATAAAAATTATATTGAACTCCATTAGTTAAAATGGCAATGCGTGCGTTTGTGACTTGGAAATATCTAAAGAGTTGAGACATTTCTGCATGACTAAGGTCTGTATCAACTTTCTTACACTCGACTAGGAAGATAACTTCACCACCGTACATGACTGCATAATCTACTTTTTCGCCTTTTTTTGTTCCAACATCTGCTGTAAATTCTGGAATCACTTCGCGAGGATTGAAGATGTCATACCCTAATGCTGCAATAAAAGGCATGATCAGAGCGTTTTTTGTAGCTTCTTCAGTTTGTAAATGGACAACTAATTCAGGAATACGTTGAATTAAAGCCGCAATTTTCTCATCAAAGCTCATTATTCTCCCTCTTGCTTATATTTGATTAAGCGGAATATGTGATTCAGGTAACTTGTTCCTACCTTAAACAAGAAATAATCGAATGAACAGTCTCTTAATAAATTTTATCTAATTGTTGATTATTGAAATAAAAAAAATGAAATCTTGGTATTACTGATCTAGAAATAACACTTTATATTCACGAAAGTGAACTTGATTTTTTTCCTGCCTATATGGTGTCACCCTAATTTCAATCCTAGGATCATCATCTTTACCCACGCAATAGCAGGCAGATCATATGGGACTGGTAGATGGGGTAAGTCTCTCTGAATCAGTACACTCTTGGCCGCTTTCAGGCTAGACCCTGTGATCAATCTATATTCCTTAATGGCCTCGATCTTCTTTCTTTGTCGGACTAGCTCTAACAGGCGTTCGCGTTGGATACTTGAAAGCTCTAAGCTGGCCAACTCACTCCCATCCGGCTCGACCCGATTTAGATGAGTTGTATTCCGACTGAAGAAAAACGCTAAGCAGGCCAAATTCAGTACGAGTAAAACACCAACCCCAAAAATAGCCAAAAATAATTGTTAAAGTCACAGGACAAACTCCTGAAGGGATGAAAGGGTGAGGAGCAATATCCCGATTATGGAGTGGGGTCTTTCAGAACTGTATTACCATTAAAAGTCAAGAAAATTATGGAGTCGAATCTAAACATTAAAAATACTAAAAAAGTAAATACTCAATCAAGAGAAAGGTTCACCCCACATCCCCGGCCGGTGTCCCGTTTACGAGAATCCAGCCTGAGCCTTGAGGTTGACCTAAACAGTCCATAGAACTACGCCGCGCGCTTAATCAAAGAGCGAATGACGTTATCCTTCATCATCAACAGCCGTGAGGCCTGGAGCAATAATTCCTTAGCCTGTTGCTGAGTCATTTCGCCGACCTGTTCCTCCATCAGCCGCATTTGAAACTGCTGTTCAAAGGTAAGTTCGACACTGAGTTCGGGTAGCATTGAGTCCATAGTTATCTCCTCTGAGGACGTATTGCCAACTTGTATTACAAAGTGTAACAAATATATTGACAACGTTGCCACTTAATGGATAACACTCACCCCCTCGAGATTTTGTTCAAAATGAACATTTACTCAAAAAACTCAGGTGATTTCCTGGGAACTTGGTCGTTTTACGCCCGAAAGCCTTGAACTATCAGCAACGAAGCCGATTTATAAGAATTTCTTAAATCAAAATAAACTTTGCTTATCAACACCCCCATCAGTCCCCGTTATCTACAGGGTGATTAAAACAACGGTGATATTGTCTCTCCCCCCGCTGTCCTTAGCCGCATCCACGAGATTTTTGGCGGCCTCGGCTTGGTTTGGATCACTCAGATAAATTTCTAGGAGTTCTTCTGTAAGTTCTTCGGTTAAGCCATCAGAGCAGAGTAAAAATCGGTCTCCGGCCTGGACTTGAATCGGTTCAATATCCACCGTCATTAAGTCTTCCCGCCCGAGGCATTGGGAAAGGACGTGTCGCCAAGGATGATGTCGGGCTTGTTCGAGGGAAAGGGTTCCTAAACGCACGGCCTGGGCAATCCAGGTGTGGTCTTCGGTGACTTGGGCCAGTTTGTT
Source organism: Pseudocalidococcus azoricus BACA0444 (assembly GCF_031729055.1). Taxonomy (NCBI): domain Bacteria; kingdom Bacillati; phylum Cyanobacteriota; class Cyanophyceae; order Acaryochloridales; family Thermosynechococcaceae; genus Pseudocalidococcus; species Pseudocalidococcus azoricus. The sequence continues at coordinate 88,560 of NZ_JAVMIP010000006.1, forward strand.
ATCCCGCCAATGATAGATGCGCGAGTCCCCCACATGGGCGCACCAGGCCCGCTCGCCATCTAACAGCAACACTACGGCCGTTGTGCCCATATCCGACTGTTCAACGTGATTTAGTTGTTCAGCCAAAATGGCCTGGTTAGCGGCGAAAAACGCATCTTTAAGGGTTTGAACCGGATCGAATGGCTGATGAGCTAAGTTCTTCTCTAAATGCTGACTAATTTTTTCAACTGCTAGCTGACTCGCCACTTCTCCCCCAATATAGCCACCCATGCCATCGGCCACAATAAAGAACCGTCCTTGGGGGTCATCTAACCAGAATGAGTCTTGATTGTTTTTGCGAACCAGCCCAGTATCCGTCAGCCCAATAAATTTCATCGTCTCAATGCGCTCACCTTTTCTTCATTAACCATAAACTGCGATCCTGGCATTAGACTAAAACATCCGGTCATATTTATCAATGCGTAACAACAGGCGAATATAGGCCACTGTCACCCAGGCCACCACTGCTGCGGCTAAAACGGCTAACCAGATCAATTGATTGACGACTAAGATGGTTGCAGCCAGGGTGAAACTCCCAATCAAGATTGTGTAATTCAGCCCCAAATTAATATTACTGATCCGCCGGAGAATCCGATCACTTTCCACGGAGCGTACCCGTAACCGCAAATCCCCACTTTCCAGCTTGTCTAAGGTATCTTCTAATCGGCGGGGTAACCCGAGGGCGGAATTTCCCATCTGAGCAGCTTGGCGACTCAATTCCGAGAGGAGATTATCATTATCGGAAAAATTACTATTGGTCATAAGTTGGGTGGCAAAAGGTTGAGCAACCTGCATAAAGTTAAAGTCCGGATCCAAGCCCTTGCCGACACCCTCTAGGGTGGAAAAGGCCCGCATCACAAAGGTAAAGGTGGCGGGAAATCGAAAGGGTTGGTCATAAGCAATTTCATATAAATCATCGCTAATCTTGGCCACAGACTGGACTTCAAAGGGCTGATCCATGAAATTATCCAGCATATACTGAATCGAACGGCGCACCGGGCCCATGTCATCCGTCGGCACTAAAGCTCCCAGTTCGACTAAGGACTGCACCACTTGGTCACCGTTGCGCTGGGCAATGCCCATGAAGGTTTTCAAGAGTTTGTCGCGAGTGACGGGCTGAACAGTCCCCATCATGCCAAAGTCATAGAAAATTAACTGCCCATTGGGACTGACGGCAATATTGCCTGGATGGGGATCTGCATGGAAAAAGCCATTGTCCAAAAGTTGATGGAGATAGGCCCTTGCCCCCAGTTGAGCTAAGATTTTCCGATCGAGTCCGGCAGCTTCGAGGGCTTCGTAGTGGCTAATTTTAATTCCTGGCATATATTCCAAAGCCAAGACTCGGGGGGAAGCATAGCGCCAATAGACCCGCGGCACCATCACCCAATCCATTTCCCGAAAATTCCGGCGAAAGGTATCGGCATTACGCCCTTCGTTGAGATAGTCAATTTCTTCGTAGAGGATACGGCAACACTCGTCATAAATGCCCATCCAGTCGCGCCCGCGCCCCCAACTGGGATGGTTTTGGAAGTAGCGGGCAATGCCTTTGAGAATGTCGAGGTCAATGGCAAATAACTGACGTAAGCCTGGCCGTTGGACTTTGACAACCACTTCTTCGCCAGATAGTAACTGCGCCTTATGAACTTGTCCTAAACTAGCTGCGGCCAGGGGAATCGGGTCGAAACTCCGAAAAAGTTCTGGGATGGTGCGGCCAAAATCCTCTTGGATGATCTGGGAGACCTGTTCGTAACTGAAGGCTGGGACTCGATCTTGAAGTTTGGAGAGTTCTTCTACATATTCTGCTGGAAACAGATCAGCTCGGGTTGAAAAGAGTTGACCGAGTTTAATAAAGGTGGGGCCAAGGTCTAAAAAGGTGTCTCGAATCCAAATGGCTTGCTTCCGTCTGCGGGTGGCGCGTTTTTCATCGCTCATGCCCCCCGGATAGCTCCAGGCCTGGCCCAGTCGCCACCGCCGAAAGAGAAACTGCCAAACAAAAGACCAAATATCGATGAACCGCCGTTTCCGGGAATATTTCTGCCGATTCCAGCGATAGGCTTTTTGGGTTGGCATTAGCCCGACAGTAGTTTCCGGCGGCACAGACACAGCAGTTCCTTCTTCTAGGGGCAGTGACTCCTGTTGCGAATTGTAACGAACTTCGGCGGCTGTCACATCAAGCTTGGCGGTAATTCAACAGGGCAGAACGTAAGCGGGCAATTTCGGCGCGTAATTCGTCAATGGTAGCTTGGAGGTCTTGGCTGGGTTCACTGCTGGGGCTGGTGGTGGCGACTTGGCTGGCGACGGTTTCGGCCCGTTCCATGACTTGCCCAGTAAATTGCCGTAACCGTTCCCGCTGTTCAGCATCAAATTTGCCTAGTTCACTGAGAATATCCGTTAGGCAGTGGGTGGCATTTTCCCGCAAAACTTCAGCCGCAGCCCGGCCGAGAAAAAACGCATGGAGGGGAGATTGACTCATGAATTTCCTATCACAACGCTCAAGGCAAACGCCCAAATTATAACCTGTTCCACCCGTTGGCTGCTTTTAGGCTCCCTCGTAATTGACAATGCGGGCAAAACTACTGGCCTGGAGACTGGCTCCCCCCACCAATGCGCCATTGATTTCCGGTTGAGCCATAATTTGGTCGATGTTTTGAGGATTGACGGAGCCACCGTATTGGATGGTGACTTCGGGATTGGTTAACTGGCTACGAATCATGCTAATGACTCGATTGGCCTCGGTATCAGCGCAGGTATCCCCTGTCCCAATGGCCCAGATTGGTTCATAGGCAATGACGAGGTTGGTTTGATCAATGCCCTGTAGGCCAATTTCAAGCTGGCTCATAATATGGGTTTCGGTTTCGCCAGCATCCCGTTGAGCTTTACTTTCGCCCACACAAAGAATTGGGGTTAAGCCATGGGCCTGGGCGGCTTTCAGGCGTTGATTGACGGTGGTATCAGTTTCGCCAAAATATTGCCGCCGTTCGCTGTGGCCGATGACGACATACCGCACACCAATTTCAGTGAGCATTGGGGCGGAAATCTCCCCCGTAAACGCGCCTTGGTCTTGCCAGTGGACATTTTGCGCCCCTAGCTGCACCCGGCTGCCATGGAGATTTTTGGATAAACAGAGCAAATCGGTAAACGGGACACAGAGGAGGACTTGACGGGTTTCGGGGGTGATATCTAAGGAAGGTAAAAATTCATGTAAAAACTCGACCGCCTCGGCCTGGGTTTTATACATTTTCCAATTACCAGCAATAATAGTCCTAGGCACTGACGTTTACTATCCTGAAAAATAACGTTAACGAATGTTCCCGTAATCCCAAATCAAGATCTATCAGGCTTAATTCGGGTTAGTTTTCGGGATTTGTGTAGAATTAGTTTACGCTGTTGTGGTGTTCTTTTCCTAATAATTTTTGTAGCTTTACCTGTTTCTCCTACCCCCTTATGTATCCCGAACTTCAATCCCATTCAGGGCCATCTCATCTTGATTCCCAAGTGATGTCCCCTCCTCGCCAGGCGATGGTAGAGCGAAAAACTGGGGAAACCGAGGTCACGGTTAACTTGAACTTAGACGGAACAGGTCGGGCTGAGAATCAGACGGGGATTCCCTTTTTAGACCATATGCTGGATCAACTTGCCTCCCATGGCCTGGTGGATGTGAGTGTTGCCGCAACGGGGGATATCCAGATTGATGACCACCATACAAACGAAGATGTGGGGATTACCCTTGGCCTGGCCTTGGATCGGGCGTTGGGAGATCGGCGGGGAATTCAGCGATTTGGCCATTTTGTTGCGCCCTTGGATGAAGCCTTGGTTGAGGTGGTCATGGACTTTTCCGGGCGGCCCCATTTGACCTATTGCCTGGAGATTCCAACCCAGCGGGTCGGCAGCTATGATACTCAACTGGTACGAGAATTTTTCGTGGCGGTTGTCACCCAGGCCCGGCTCACGCTCCACATCCGCCAATTAGATGGGATTAACTCTCACCACATTATTGAAGCCACATTCAAGGCCTTTGCCCGAGCCTTACGTATGGCAGTTGCTCCTGACCCGCGTCGCTTACAGGCCATTCCTAGTTCTAAAGGGATTATTCAAGCTTAGGTGAGGTTAGGTAGGAAACCCAAAAGGGAATCCCCAAAACTCAGGGCCTGTGATATTCTAGAAGTCCCAATGGTGCAGTGCCATTTCAGTGCGGGTGTAATTCAGTGGTAGAATGCAAGCTTCCCAAGCTTGACGTCGTGGGTTCGAGTCCCATCGCCCGCTTTTTGCATTTACTTTTTTGCAACTTTAACTCTGCTTAAACCTAAGTTTTGCACGTAAAATTACACCGGTCTCAAAAAGTCGGGACAATGGTAGGGAAGGGAGTAGGAATAATTATGACTGCTGCGGTGCGGGTTGAACATCTAAAGAAATCCTATGGGGCTGTCCAGGCCTGTCGGGATGTCACCTTTAGGATTGAACCTGGGGAAATTTTTGGCCTCTTGGGGCCGAATGGGGCGGGTAAAACAACGACTTTACGCTGCTTATCTACGCTCACCCAGGCCGATGCGGGGATTTTAGAAATCGCGGGGACAGATGTGGGTCAATGTCCTAAATTAGTTCGGCAAAAACTCGGCTATGTGGCTCAAGAGGTGGCATTAGATAAAGTCTTGACAGGGCGGGAACTTCTGCAACTCCAGGCCGCGATTTATCATTTACCGTCTGCTCAAATTGCCCCGCGAATTGACAAAATCGTTGATGTCCTAGGCCTGGGGGAATGGATTGACCGCAAATGTGGCACTTACTCTGGTGGGATTCGGAAACGTTTAGACCTTGCCGCTGGCCTGTTGCACCAACCCCAAGTTTTAATTTTAGATGAGCCAACTGTGGGCCTAGATATTGAAAGTCGAGTCGTAATTTGGGATTTTCTGCGTCAACTACGCCAAGAGGGAATTACGGTATTACTCACAAGTCATTACCTAGAAGAAGTGGATTTATTAGCTGATCGGGTTGCAATTATTGATCAGGGAAAAGTGATTGCTTCGGACACACCCCAGGCCCTCAAGGATCAAGTGGGTGGCGAACGGATTACCTTAAGGATTCGAGAGTTTACATCCGAGCAAGAAGCGAATCAGGCCAAGGAGCTTTTACAAGGCCTGGATGTTGTGCAAACCGTAATTATCAATACAGCCCAAGGAAACTCTCTCAACTTGGTCGTTCAATCTAATTCCAACGCCCTCAGCGCGATTCAAACTCGATTGAGTGAGGCAAATCTCCCTACTTTTGGCATCGCCCAGGCCCGTCCCAGTTTAGATGATGTGTATTTGGCGGCAACGGGGAAAACTCTCATGGATGCTGAATTGGCAGCAGTCGGGAAACGGGATGAGAAAAAAGAACGGAAACAAAATATGCGTTGAACTGTGTCGTAATTATAATTGTCATGGCAATATGAAACAAGTTTAATTTCATGAATGAGGATCTAACGATGAAAATTCAAGGTATCACAATCAATCCAAAATGGATCGGCGGTGTTCCCTGCATTCGGAATTTGCGGATTCCAGTTGAGACAATTCTTTACCTAATTCATCAAGGTTCTTCTCGGAAAAATATTCTTGCGGCTTATCCAGACCTCCTTGATCAAGATATTGATTGCACTACTCTATGAAATAGAAAATTCATCAGAATCATCATCTCAAGATTTAGCTTGCCTTGCGTGAAGTTTCTTGTTTATAACTGTATTTCTTGGATTGTTCGCGATCAACTATGTGGGCATGGTTATGATGCAGTTCATGTTAGATATTATGGATTACAAGAAGCAGAAGATATTGATATTTTTAGGCTGGCATCACAAGAAAGACGAATTATTATATCAGCGGATACTGACTTTGGTACTCTCTTGGCTGATACAAGAGCAGTCAGTCCATCGGTCATTCTCTTTCGGGGACACACGGAAAGAAAACCGGCTGCAATTGCTCAAAAGCTTTTAGATATTTTTAACGATGTTAGTATTCAGGAAGCTCTTAAAACAGGTGCAATTATAATCATTATGAATTCAAAGATTCGAATAAAGTCTCTTCCAATAAAAGTGATCAGGCCTAACTGATTTGTTGAACATCCAGGCCTGGGATTAAATAAATTTTCTTCTTTATCGTGATGAACAATACGTTCGATTTGTGGATTTACTCTGATACTAGATGTTATGACAGTTCTTTAATCCCAATTTCATGGCCAGTCTTCCCGATCAACGTTGGCACATTCACCCCCCGGCCCCGCAGGCTCAGGCTATTGCCCAGGCCCATCATCTCAGTCCGATTGCGGCTCAACTCCTGATTAATCGTGGGCTAACTACTACGGAGGATATTCAAGGGTTTCTCAATCCCCAATCTCTCCATTTGCCTGCTCCCAATACCGCCTTTGTAGACTTGGATATTGCCGTAGAACTGTTGCGCCAAGTGATTACGAAGGGCGAGAAAATTGCCATTTGCGGCGATTATGATGCTGATGGGATGACCAGTACAGCCCTACTATTGCGAGCTTTACGGGCCGTGGGGGCCAATGTGGACTATGAAATTCCCAGTCGGATGCAGGAGGGCTATGGGATTAATCACCGGATTGTGGAGGACTGTCATCGGCGCGGGGTAAAGGTGATTCTGACGGTGGATAACGGGATTGCTGCCCCCGGCCCGATTGCCCTGGCCCGCCAACTGGGATTAATTGTCATCATCACCGACCACCATGATTTACCTCCAGAACTTCCACCAGCCCAGGCCATCCTCAATCCCAAACTCTTACCAACCGAATCTCCCTATGGGGTTTTAGCCGGAGTTGGGGTGGCCTATATCTTAGGGATCAGTGTCGTCCAGGCCTTTGGCCAAATGAAGGATTTAGTCCGGCCGCTCTTGGAACTCTGCACCTTGGGAACAATTGCGGATTTGGCTAGTTTAACGGGAGTGAATCGCCGCTGGGTGCAACGGGGCCTGGTAACGATTCCTCAATCCACCTTAGTCGGAGTTCAAGCCTTAATGACGGTTGCTAAATGTCGGCCCGAAGATAATGCGGCTCTAAAACCAACCGCCGTGGGATTTCGTTTGGGGCCCCGGATCAATGCCATTGGCCGGATTGGCGACCCCCAGGTGGTGATTGATTTATTGACCACAGAGGATCTGCTCCAGGCCGAGGCCCTAGCGGAAGTTTGTGAGGAAACCAATCGCCGCCGCCAAGAATTAACCGAAAGCATTACCGCCGAAGCCGTGGCCCAAGTTGAAGCGGCCCAATTGGATTTACTGGTAAAGCGGGTCTTAGTCCTTGTCAAAGCGGGTTGGCATCATGGGGTGATTGGGATTGTCGCCTCGCGGTTGGTGGAGCGGTATGGTGTGCCCGTGTTCATTGCCACCGAAGAAGATGAGACCCACCTGCGCGGCTCGGCCCGCGGGATTCCGGAATTTGATGTCTTTGCGGCGTTGCAGTATTCCGGGGACTTACTGGAAAAATTTGGCGGACATCGGGCGGCAGGGGGCTTTAGTCTGGAAAAAGTGAAACTCTCGGCCTGGCGGAAAAGGCTCACCGAATTTGCTAATCAATGCCTGCAACCGGAACATCTTAAGCCCCTGATTGCCATTGACAGTGAAATTCGCCTCGATGAGATTACCCCAGACCTTTGGCAACAACTCCAGGCCCTGCAACCCTGTGGCCTAGGCAACCCAGAACCGCTCTTTTGTAGTCGCAATGTTCAAGTCCAAGAACAACGGCTCTTTGGGGCTAATCAAACCCATCTGATGCTGACCCTGACCCAAACCCATCCCCAAACGGGAGCATTGATCTCTCAAAAAGCCAAGGCCTGGAACTGGAGGAGTTATTACCCCCTCCCCGCTGAGATTGATGTGGCTTATACCCTGGAAGAAAATACCTGGCAAGGCAACACCACCCTAGAACTCCGGTTAGTCGGCGTACAATCTGCGGCTTCTTCCCTAGCCAAAGGAAAACCGAAGACGGCCAATCGGACTAGCCTTAGAGGTAATCCCGCCGCCAATCGCCCCAATTTAATCGTCCAATGCCCTGAACCGCCCACCTATCCCCGCCCCGCCGCTTGGCTAGAGTTAGAGGATCTGCTGGGGCTTTGTAAGACTCTCCGGGGCCGAGTGCTTCTCTATGGGGATCAATGCCCCTACATTTCCACCCAATCTACGCCCGCCCAAATTGACTATGACCGCCCCCGCCAGGCCTGTGACACCTTTTTGCTTTGGAATCTACCCCCCTCGCTCACCCATTTACGTTGGTTACTCGCTAAGGGCCAACCCCAACAAGTCTATGTCCGTAACCAGGCCCCAAGCCTCCCCACTGCCACAGAGTTAAAAATGAAACTCAGCATCGCCGTCAGTCAATTAGACGGAAATACGGTCAATCTCTTGGCCTGGGGCCAAACCCACTGGGTCGCACCGTCAACGATTGTGGCCGGTTTACGGGAACTGGGCCATGACTGTGAAGGCTATCGGGCCACCCTGGGCCTGGAACAAGAATTGAATCGGCTTTCCCGTTGGTATGCTTATACCCCCGCAGAACTAGCCCAACTCAGCTAATCACAGGAGCAAATTACTGACTAAAAAGATTGCGGCACAAAATTAGCAGGTATATCCAAGGAAAAAACTTCATCTTGAATCCGGGCCACATAAATCCCTTCTTGTAAAATCCGCTCCCGTAACTCTGGCCCCATATCCACCGCTGCCAAAATCCCATAGAGTTGCTTGCCTTGATGTTCTGGAAAAAACTGACGAAAACGGCTGAGGAGATTTTTTAACTGGGTCAGGGCCTCTTCTCGGGCATGGCTTTTAACTTCGACGACATACACTGCATTCACGTCCCCATTGCTATAGGCGAGAACATCAACTTCAATATGCTGTCCCCCTTTACTGACCCGGACACTGGGACTAATCACCTCCAGGCCAAATTGGTCTCGTAAAATCCGCTCCATTGAGGGTAAAGCTAAACCTTCCGTAAAACTGCCAAACTTAGCCCCCAGGCCCCCAATTTGTTTGCCGAGTTCTCGCAACTGTTGACCGGTTTCTTTCAATTGGCGATCGGTCTCTTTCAATTGGCGATCGGTCTCTTGTTGGGATTGCTTTAATTCTTGTTGAGACTCAGCTAGTTCTCGGAGAATTTGCCAAATATCTTCAGCAGCAGTGGAGTTTGTTGTCATTGGAGTTTGGCCTGGACAGGATACAGCTTGATCCTAAACCAAGAACCCCAGCACAATTCAGGCTGTTTTCTCAATTCATCGTTCAAAGAATGAATAGGTCGAATTGCCAGAAGGATTTGATCAGACCATCTCGGAAGCATCTCCAGCCTACATCTCATCAAAATGGGTCATGTTATATTGCTAAGGTCAGATCTATTCCTCAACCCGTGGAAGTCAATGACTGCTGCTGAACTCGCTACCTATATGGAAGCCACCGATAAAATTGCCCAGCCCTGGCTACTAGCTCAGTTGCGCCTGAGGAAACTTCAAGAACAACGCAGCGAGCTATCCCCGGAAGTCTATGCCCAGGCCCTGGCCGATATTCATCGGGATTTGATGCGCTTGGGAGAATGGTGGCATGAACAGGAAGAGGATGTGTTTTAGGGCCTTTGAGTTGAGAGACTTAGCCAGAATTAACCAACACTGCCTTCCAGCTTCAAACTCAATAGCCGATCAGCTTCCACTGCAAATTCCATCGGTAACTGGTTAAAAACATCCCGACAAAAGCCACTAATCATCATTGAAACTGCATCCTCGGCGGAAATACCGCGTTGGGCAAAGTAAAACAGTTGATCTTCGCCAATTTTCGAGGTGGAGGCTTCATGTTCGACTTGGGCGGTGTTGTTTTGGACTTGAATATAGGGAAAGGTATTCGCCCCGGCCTGGTCACCAATCAGCATCGAATCACATTGGGAATAATTACGGGATCCAATCGCCTTTGGCCCCATCTTCACCAGGCCCCGGTAACTATTTTGGGAACGCCCTGCCGAAATCCCCTTAGAAATAATCGTGCTGCGGGTGTTTTTGCCCACATGAATCATCTTGGTACCGGTATCCGCTTGCTGACAGTTATTGGTCAGGGCAACGGAGTAAAATTCACCCACTGAATGATCACCAATCAAGACACAACTGGGATATTTCCAGGTAATCGCCGAGCCAGTTTCCACTTGTGTCCAAGAGATTTTCGAGTTTTTGCCCTGACACAGGCCCCGCTTGGTGACAAAGTTGTAGATTCCCCCCTTGCCATTTTCATCCCCGGCATACCAGTTTTGCACCGTAGAATATTTAATTTCCGCATTGTCAAGGGCCACCAATTCCACCACCGCCGCATGGAGTTGATTTGTATCAAACATCGGCGCAGTACAACCTTCGAGATAGGTCACAGAACTACCCGATTCGGCAATGATCAATGTCCGTTCAAACTGCCCCGAATCCCCATTGTTAATCCGAAAATAGGTGGAGAGATCCATCGGACATTTTGTGTCTTTGGGGATATAAACAAATGACCCATCACTGAATACGGCGGAATTTAAGGCAGCAAAATAGTTATCTCCCACCGGAACGACACTGCCAAGATATTTCTCGACTAATTCTGGGTAGTCATGGACAGCTTCCGAAATGGAGCAGAAAATTACCCCATGTTTGGCTAAATCTTTCCGAAACGTCGTGGCCACCGAAACACTATCAAACACTGCATCCACAGCCACATTGCTCAAGCGTTTTTGTTCCGAGAGGGGAATGCCCAATTTTTCAAAGGTTTCCAGGAGGACTGGATCTACCTCTTCCAGGCTATTCAGCTTGGCGGCTTGCTTGGGAGCCGAATAGTAAATAATGTCTTGGTAGTTAATTGGCGGGTAATGCACATGGGGCCAAGTGGGTTCGGTCATTTGTAACCATTGCCGATAGGCCTTGAGGCGAAAGGCCAACATAAATTCTGGTTCATTCTTTTTGGTAGAAATGAGGCGGATCACATCTTCATCCAGGCCCCGTGGAATGGTTTCCGACTCAATCTCGGTGACAAAACCATACTTATAGGGTTGATTAACAAGGGATTGAACCGTAGCAGACATGCGAGTGTTCTCTTTTGGAATTCAAGCAGTGGACAGGTAACTGAGCCAGATCGGGAAAATGGTAGGATAATTAAACAACAAGGAAGTTTCCTTAATCCTATGCTAATTTAGCAACATCTTTGTTGTCAAAGTCAAGGCTGCCGTTGCCCTGTTGTCTGGTTGTCCTGGTGGTTTACCCTTTCTAATTCTCTAACCTGCTGTGTCCATTACCCTCACGACTAAACAGGAAATTCTCGACTATCTCTTACACCAGGGCCAGGCCTCAGCCCAGGAGTTAGCCCAGGCCTTGGCTGTGAGTCCCCAGGCCATTCGCCGCCACCTGAAGGATTTAGAAGCAGAACAGTTAATCCGCTATGAAGTCCAAGCGAATGGTGTGGGTCGCCCCCATAATCATTATTCCCTGACAGATATTGGCCGCGACCGCCTCCGTACCCTGCCCAATACCACCTCTGGCCGGAACGAATTTGCCCTCGAGCTTTTGGATACCTTGACTGAAACCCTCGGACATTCTCAGATGGAGGACATTCTGCATCAGCAATGGAAACGTAAGGCCGCCACCTATCGCCAACAACTGGGAGAAAAGCCGTTGATGGAGCGCTTAGCTGGCCTGGTTGAACTCCGCCAAGCCGAGGGCTATCGGGCCGAATTTTTTCCGGTGGATGGGGATCATCAGCCGCCCCAAAAATTTGTTTTGACAGAATATAATTGTGCCATTGCCAATGTGGCCAAAGCCTTTCCCTCCATCTGTGATCATGAATTGGAGATGTTTGCCGCGGCCTTGCCGGATTGTCAAGTGACCCGCACCCATTGGTTAGTGAATGGCGAACATCGCTGTGGCTATTTAATCGCTTGGGCGGGATTGGGGTAAACTGAGTTAGCTAAATTTTTCCAATTGATTTAAGGATTCTGGCACAGGTTCATGGGGCGCATCATTGTCATTACGTCGGGCAAAGGCGGGGTCGGCAAAACCACAACCAGTGCAAATTTGGGCATGGCCCTGGCGCGCCAGCAAAAATCCGTCGCCCTAATTGATGCTGACTTTGGTTTGCGGAATTTAGACCTGCTGCTGGGCCTGGAAAATCGGGTTGTTTATACGGCCATTGATGTCTTAAGTGGTCATTGTCGGTTGGATCAAGCCCTAGTTCGGGATAAGCGGCAGAATCAACTGGTGCTTTTACCCGCTGCCCAAAGCCGGACTAAAGAAGCGATTACGGCCGAACAAATGCGCCAATTAGCCGCCGCTTTAACAAAAAAATTTGACTATGTGTTGATTGACTGCCCAGCCGGGATTGAAGGGGGGTTTCGCAACGCCATTGCCCCGGCCCAGGAGGCGATTATTGTCACAACTCCCGAAATTGCTGCGGTGCGGGATGCGGATCGGGTAATTGGCCTCCTAGAAGCAAACCGGCTTCACAATACCCAACTGATTTTGAATCGGCTGCGGCCGGCGATGGTAAAAGCTAATGACATGATGTCGGTGTCAGATGTGCAGGAAATTCTCTCAATTCCGCTGTTGGGAATTGTCCCCGAAGATGAAAAGGTGATTGTTTCCACAAACAAAGGTGAACCCCTGGTATTAGCCGAATCCCTCTCCTTAGCCGGCCAGGCCTATGTGAATATTGCCCGGCGCATGGGGGGGGAGACCGTAGAGTTTTTGGACTTAAATGGGGAAAGTAATGGGATGTTTGCCAAGCTGAAACGGCTACTTACCAGGAAGCTCTAGCCATGATTACGGATCTCTTAGAACGGATTTTTCCCCGTCAGCAAACCAGCCGTCAACAGGTCAAGCAACGCCTGAAACTGGTATTAGCCCACGACCGCTGTGATCTGAACCCCGAAATTCTTGAACACCTGCGCCAAGACATTCTAGAAGTTGTTTCCCGCTATGTGGAACTGGATTTAGATGCCCTAGATTTTTCCCTAGAGTCGGATCAGCGCACCACAGCTTTAATTGCCAACTTACCAATCCGGCGGGTCAAACTCCCCACCCCCACTGAAGAGAGTCCCGTCCCGATACAACCCGATGCCTTGGAGCTTTAGGGTATCCCTTGCGCACAATTGGAGCGAATCACAATGTTAGAAGCGACTGAATCCCTTGATCTACCCAGCTTGATTGCCGGAGTGTTAGCTGGATTGATTATCTTGGGGGGGATGACGATGATGTTTACTACGGTCTGGACACGCAAGTGATGGGGAAAGTCCGCAGTAGTCGCCTGCTGGAAATGGTCATTACCTACCTTGTCCTTGGCCTGGTGGCGGTGGGAATGCTCCTGCCTTTGGTGTGGCTCGTGAGTACAAGTTTTAAGTCTCCCGCTGAAAATATTTTCGCCTTTCCACCCCAATGGTGGCCCCAGTCGCCGACTCTGGCTAATTTTCGCACCGTTTGGGAAACAAACCCCTTTGGGCAATACCTCTGGAATAGTACTCTGGTGGCTGGGTTGACGGTGCTCCTTAATCTTTTGACCTCCGCCCTAGCGGCCTACCCCTTGGCACGGTTAGACTTTCGCGGCCGAGACACCATTTTTGCCCTGGTACTCGCGACAATTATGATTCCCTTCCAGATTGTGATGATTCCCCTCTATATCCTGGCGGTGCAGTTAGGCTTGCGGAATACATACTTGGGGATTATTTTTCCGGCCATTGCTTCGGCGTTTGGTATTTTTCTATTGCGTCAGGCTTTTCAGGGGGTTCCGAAGGAATTGGAAGAAGCGGCCCGTTTAGATGGATGTTCAGAGTTGGGGTTGTGGTGGTTTGTAATGATTCCCGCCATTCGCCCGGCCCTGGTGACATTGGCTATCTTTGTCTTTATCGGGGCATGGAGCGATTTCCTCTGGCCGCTGATTGTTTTGGATCAACAGGAACTCTACACCTTACCCATTGGGGTGGCCACCTTAGCGGGGACATTTTCCTTGGATTGGCGATTGATTGCCGCGGGTTCGGTGATCTCAATTGTCCCGGTGTTGATCGTCTTTTTAATACTGCAACGCTATATCATGCCCTCCCAGGCCAGCAGTGGTCTGAAAGGATAGGGCCTTTTCATTAACATCCCAAATAAATCTTATCGAGTTACTTCGGAAGCCGGAATCTGGATCGAACCATCTCCACAGGCCAGGGAATAGGGCGGTTGAGTCGGATCGGCCCCCCGGACAATACGTGGATCAGCCGGTCTGATTTGCCCAGGAACTTGGTTTTGGCAAATGATCGTGGTGATTTGATTACTACCATCGGGAACTAAAAAAGCTGCCCCGACATAGGATTTTAAGTTCACTGCATTGGGGGCCGTGGTGGGAATGACATAGCTATAGGCTGCTTCGGTGGTGGTTCGCACTGCATAGTCAAAGGTCGCAGGTAAGGTTGCCCCCATATATTGCTGAATACTGGTCACATCCGCCAGCCATTGCCTATTTTTTTGGAATACAGTCCGCTGGGTTTCGGTCATGTTAGCCACCGCATAAAGACCTTCCTGTTGGGCAATCTGGGCCTGGGTTTGAGCCAATGTTGCTGGGGCAATTCCACCCAGAATACCGAGCACGCAGGTAAAAGAGACGATCTGAGCAGAACTGGGGCGACTCACCATGAGCAAACTTCCTTCAGGACAAGTTGAATTCCCTAAATTGTATGCCCACAGGGCCAGTCTAGAAAAAACGGTTAATTTTAGCCTAGGGAGACTTTTTATGATCCCGGAACCTTAATAAAAGTTTTACGAATTCTGATAAAGTATTACAAAAGTTAAGAATATTTATTTGGAATTTTCATGAGCCTATTGGTTGTTGGCGCGACTGGCACTCTGGGGCGGCAAATTGTCCGGCGTGCCCTAGATGAAGGGTTATCAGTGCATTGTCTTGTCCGCAATCGGCGTAAAGCAGCATTTTTGAAGGAGTGGGGCGCGCACTTAATTCCTGGGGATATTTGTGAACCGGAAACCTTACAACCAGCCTTAGAAGGAATAACCCAGGTTATTGATGCCGCCACCGCTCGTGCCACTGATAGCCGCAGCATTAAAGATGTGGATTGGCAAGGGAAAATCAACCTGATCCAGGCCTTGGAAAAAGCGCACATTCAGCGATATGTCTTTTTCTCGATCATGGCGGCGGCGGATTATCCCCATGTCCCCTTAATGGATATTAAATACTGCACCGAAAAATTTATCCAAGAATCCACCCTGAACTACACGATCTTACGCCCCTGCGGATTCTATCAAGGCTTAATTGGTCAGTATGCGATCCCAATTTTGGAAGGGCAGTCGGTTTGGTTGGTGGGCGAAAACACACCTCTGGCCTACATGGATACCCAAGATATTGCTAAGTTTGCCATCCAGGCCCTCAAGTCTGGGGCTACCGAACGCCAAAGTTATGATTTAGCTGGGCCCAAGGCCTGGGGTTCAGAGGATATTGTCCGAGTTTGTGAACGTCTGTCCGGAAAAACTGCCAAGATTACCCGGATTCCCCTGGGTTTATTACGCTCAACTCGGAACGTGGTCTCTTTCTTTGAGTGGGGCTGGAATGTCGCAGATCGACTCGCGTTTACAGAAGTGATTGCCACTGGAAAACCTCTCAACTGTTCCATGGACAAGACTTATCAAGCCTTTGAATTGGCCCCGGAAGCAACGTTAACCCTGGAAGCCTACATGCAGGAATATTTTAGTCGGATTATGCGTAAGCTCAAGGAACTAGACTACGAAAAGAGCAAACAGAAAAAACAGTCCCGTAAACGTAGCCCCTTCAAATCCTCCAACGCGCCCTAAAACCCTTGGTACATCGCAATCGTGAAAGCAGGGATCATCTACAACGAAGCCAAACCAGCGGCCGCCAATCTGGCTATGGAGATCAAGGACAAACTAGAAAATTGGGGCTGGCGGGTTGGCATGGCCACAGGAGTTGGTGGCATTTTAGGCTATTCCCGCCCAGATAGTCCCGTTTGTCATACCCCGATTGATTGCCTGACTCCGCCGGGATTTGATGCCGAGATGGAATTTGCCTTGGTGTTGGGTGGAGACGGTACGGTGTTATCGGCCTTTCGGCAACTCGCCCCCTGTGGCATTCCCCTCTTAACCATCAATACGGGTCACATGGGGTTTTTAACCGAAGCCTATGTTGAAGAGGTGCCCCAGGCCCTTGAGCAGTTGGTTAATGGTCAATACACCGTTGAAGACCGGACTATGCTCACGGTGCAGGTGATTCGTAAAAATGGCTGTAGCAATCCCGGTGGGGTGGTGATTTGGGAAGCACTCTCCCTCAATGAGATGGTTTTACATAAAGAACCGTTGACGGGAATGTGCCACTTTGAGGTGGATGTGGGGTCACACGCGCGGGTGGATATTGCCGCTGATGGGTTAATTCTCTCCACACCGACAGGTTCAACGGCCTATGCTTTGTCCGCAGGTGGGCCAGTGATTACACCGGGGGTGAATGTCTCCCAACTCGTCCCCATTTGTCCCCATTCCTTGGCCGCGCGCTCCCTTGTTTTTGCCAATACTGAACCTGTCCGCATCTATCCAGCCAACCCCTTTCGCCATTTAATTATGGTTGTGGATGGGAATGCCAGTTGTTATATTCAGCCGGAAGATCAGGTCTTTGTCAGTCGCTCGCCCTATGCTGCCCGCTTTATTCGCTTACGGGATCCGGAGTTCTTCCATGTCCTACGCCAGAAACTCGGTTGGGGCCTGCCGCACAGTGCCAAACCCAGGCCTGGGGAATAATTTTCTATCCAAGCTGGACAACCTTTTGAGCCAATTCCACCATCCGATTTGAGTAGCCCCATTCATTGTCATACCAGGCCAAAACTTTCACCTGAGTTTCATCCACTACCATTGTTGACAGGGCATCTACAGTGCCAGAACGGGGGTCGCGGCAATAATCTACAGAGACTAAGGGGCGTTCTTCATAGCCTAAAATCCCTTGGAGGGTCGTTTCCGCCGCCGTTTGGAGGAGTTGATTGACCTCATTGATTGTCGTGGGCCGGGCCACTTCAAACACACAATCCGTTAGGGACGCGTTGAGCAAGGGAACCCGCACCGCCAGGCCATTGAGTTTGCCTAAAAGTTCTGGGTAGATCATCCCAATTGCCGTAGCAGAACCCGTCGTCGTGGGAATTAGGGACATGAGGGTTGACCGGGCCCGGCGCAGATCTTTATGGGGGGCATCCACAACCACTTGGGTATTGGTGGCGTTATGGAGGGTTGTAATTAAGCCATGCTCAATCCCCAGGCCCTCATGAATGACTTTGACAATCGGGGCTAAACAATTGGTGGTACAGGAGGCGGCGGTGAGGAGATGATGGGCTTGGGGATCGTAGAGATGATCATTCACCCCCATGACAATATTCAAGGCCTGGGATTTGACCGGGGCAGCGACAATGACCTTCTTGACTCCCTGTTCAAAATAGGCAGCCAGTTGCTCGGGTTGGCGAAACTTACCGGAACATTCTAAAACTAGCTCAATCCCCAATTCTTGCCAGGGCACAGTCGTCGGGGTAGCAAACTCGGAAAAGCTGAGAGCCTGATCCTGAATCCAAACCTGCTCATCTTTTGGCACAACTGCTGGCGGCCAAATCCCTTGGACAGAGTCAAACTTCAATAAATGGGCCGCAGTTTCCACACCGCCTTTAATTTCATTGATGTGGACAAATTCTAACTCTGGTCGCTCCCAACCCGCCCGCAGGGCCAACCGTCCAATCCGGCCAAAGCCATTAATCCCAACTCGCCAGGCCATGGGGTTTCCTCACGTACATACAACTACTCGGCTGAGTTCAATATATCAAAAAAAATTGATAAGACTAATCCCCCCAACCCTTGGATGTCCTTGTCGCTGTTGCCAAGCAACTCAGCATCAATGAAAACCAAATAATATCTAGAGTCGGAAGACTTTTTCTATCAAGACAATCAGGGTTTGCTTGGCGATGCTGCTGCATTTGTGGAGTGGGCGAATGATTACCGCCACTATCTGGCCCTGCACCATGAAGGAGAACAACGGCTGTCTTGACAGTAGCGAGAGTGAATAGAACTGATGGTAGATAGCTTCTTGACCAAAGAAATGGGATGCAAGCCCCGCACTTTAGGGCGGCTTTGTTATAATCGGGACAGGAAATCCGCCACATCGCCAGAGTCTCGCACCGTAGAGTGGAGGAACCTGGAGGATCAGGGCAAACAACAGCGGGAGGGCATCTCGCAAAGAACTCTTGGTGAGGGTAAAGTCATTGGGCTCCCGGCGATCCAAGGAATCCTAACCCTGCTTTACACGCAACCTACAGGGCGGGGAGGATGTCAACACTGTATTTATACCACTCGCATGACTGATCATTTGGGGATGCCCTATCTGATGGCTCAGTTCTACTGCTATCACGGTGGCAGTTGAGATTCAAAATGACACCTTAGCAATGTAAGATTGCCACCACATCAACACTCCTAAAGCAACCAGGCCTGGGGATTCCTACCTCTATTTATGGAGTCATTTCGATGCATAATCGGATATTAAGCGGCACAATAGTCTCGAATCCTCACATCAGTAGGGGGCTGTACGCTTAAGGGTACTTAAATCATGCTTAATCTATATACCTGGAATAACCATAGTGGCGGTCAAATCACGATTCACAAGCCCTGCAGGCCCCTTATTGAGAGCGGAACTTGACTAATTCTTCTAAGCTGGCTAACAAGTTAACCCGGACAGACTTAATTTTCCCTGACACGGTTAAACAAAAATCCCAGGCCACGTTGACATTAAACAAGGGCAATTGGACAGAACCACGGACTAAAACGCGTTGCTCATTGGTAGAGTTATTAGTTCTAATCAGTTGATAGGTTGCGGGAATGGCGCGCATCCCGACTGCCTCGGCCTGGAGATAATGGCTAATTGCCTTGGGACCAACCACTGCATCTTCAAAGGGCGGAAACAACATCCCATCCGCTGCAAAGAGGGCCACTATATCAGCATAAGCTTCTGCATTGAGAGCCGCAAAGTAGGCACTAATCGTCTCGGAGATTTGGGACTCGTTCAGAAGTTGGGGTAATTCTTCTAAAAGTTGTTCCGCGTTCAGTTCTAGTAGAGCCGTCATGACACGTTTCTCCTGATTGGGGTTGTGAATGAAATTCTGACTAGATACACCAAACCCCTAGACTGATGACCTGAAACCAACACATTGGAGATGGCCTGGTTAAACGATCAAAAGTTAGGGGCTGAGTGGATGTAATCTAGCCGTTCTTAGTCTTGGAAGGGATCAACACCCATCTCAACAACCGCATTCCGCAAAACGGTAATTTGTTGACCAAAATCAAGATTCTTGATGGCTGTAAAAGCTTGTTCCGCATCCCGAGAGAGGGCATAACCAGGGGGCATGGGGACGACAAAGCCTTGACGCATCAATTCAGCCAGTTGGAACCAGAAGGCTAGTTTTGTGTTGGGGCTGAAGACACCATAGGCCTGGGTGAGGTGAGTAGCAGTGTGAGTGACTAAATCCCGCATGAATTGGAGTTGGGCATCAAAATTCAGAGATTTAACTTGGTTGAGCAACCCTTCTGCCAGTTGTAAACGGGCTGTTCCCGGAGCAGCGGCTGTAATCGAGCGACCGCATTCGGTGTAGAGAAACCAAAGCAAGCCCAATTTGTCATCCACACTGAGACAGTTGAAGAGGGTCGTGGTGTCTTGAACGGCTGTGTTAATGGGATTGAGGGTTAAGCGTCCAGCTTCAGTTGTGTAAACCATAAGTCAGATAAGAGAGTGATACATCAGCAAAACCCGGTTTTCCGAGCAATGGCTATCTCTTCCTCCTAGTCAACATTGTGCAACAGAACTTTACAAAGTGCAAATAAACGTTACAAATGAGAGATATAGTAAATCCCTATCCTCTTGTGGGAACCTTTTCAAAGCCAGTCCGAATCAGGTGTATAGCCCTAAAGACTAAATCACTGTCTTGGCTTTAGATTGTGAACCCTGACCCGCATCTTTATAGTTCAACTAAAGTTTGGAGCAATTTCCAGGCCTGGGCTTAATACTGCACTCGATCGGATTTTTCCTGATAGCGCTTCCAGACGGCGACAGACTCTCCCCGTAAAATTTCTGAGTGGGGAATTTTCCGCGCCATCGGTGGTTTCGCCAAGTCTTCGTAAATAGCTGTGTCGTCAAAATCCCCATACTTGAGGGCATCTTCACAATGGGCAGCAAAGACAATCCGGTCAATTCTGGCCCAAAAAGAAGCTGCGGCACACATTGGACAAGGTTCGGCACTGGTATAGAGCGTACAGCCGCTTAGATCAAAGGTATCGAGAACTTTACAGGCCTTGCGAATTGCCTCCATTTCCCCGTGCCAGGTGGGATCTTTTGCGGCGACCACATGGTTATAGCCCTCGGCAATAATTTCGCCATCCTTGACAATCACTGCACCAAAAGGCCCCCCTGTACATTCAATCAATCCTGCCTGTTCACTCAGTGCAATTGCCCGCCGCATAAAGGTTTCATCATCGGCCTGGGTCATAGTCAGGTTCCATTAAATCGTGTGAATATCTAAGTCAAATCATAGAATTACTCGGGATTAGGGAGTAGATTTAGACATGATCATTCACACAAGGCCTTAAGGATCGGTCATTCCTAAGTCCTTTTTCCTGGGTTAACCGATGATTCTGCCCCAGCCAACGGCCGCAGCAATTGCCTTAATTTCCTTTCAAATTAAACCAGGCTGTTTGGACGATTATCAAAGCTGGCAAGAGCAAGTCAGTCAAACCCTGGCCCGTTATCCTGGTTTTTTGGGGCATGAAGTACTTCCCCCCAGGCCTGGGATTCAAGCCGATTGGGTTGTGATTTTTCGATTTCGGACCCTAGCAAACCTGGAACAATGGCTCAATTCCGCTGAACGGGAAGCACTGCTGAAAACAACAACGGACATATTTATTGCCCCGGCAAAACAACAGATTTTACTGACTGATAACCGCCCCGGCCAGTTGGTTTCGGTTATTTTTACCAATCGGGTTAAGCCAGGTTATGAACAAGCCTTTCAAAAGTGGCATGAAAAAGCAACAATGGTGCATCGGCAATTTTCCGGATTTGTCAGTTTTGATTGTTTTCCGCCCCATTACGATACGGATCACGAATGGGTAGATGTGGTTCAGTTTGACAGCCCCGATCACTTAAATGCTTGGCTAGCCTCACCCCAGCGTCAGAAACTCCTCAAGGAATTAGAGCCGTTAGTGGAATCCTTTGAAGTCCGGCCTGTGGTTAGCAGTTTTGCTGGTTGGTTTCCCGCCCGTGTCAATTCATCCACCCCTACCCCGCCCCCGCCCTGGAAACAAGCCATTGCCGTCATCTTGTGCCTTTACCCGACGGTGATGATCATTAACTTAACCATTGCCCCTTATTTTCCCCGCCCCCTGGCAACGAGTATGCTCTTGGGTAATATCATTAGCGTTGGCTTTTTGACCTGGCTGGGGATGCCCTTTGTCAATCAAAAGCTCCAAGGCTGGCTACGTCCTCAACAACCCAGCGTTAAAACGGATTTAGTTGGGATCATTACGGTTGGCCTGGTGGTTGGAATGATCTGGCTTATTTTTTACAACCTGACAGTCAGCTAATCTCTATTCAGACATGAACCGTGCCAGATAAATCCGGTTAATGTTATGGTTATCAGTAGAGTTTAATAGAATAGATTTCTTAGTTAAGACTGAAGAATTGATTGAAATTGTTGTAGCCATGTCTTCACCTGTACCCCCACCATTAACAACAACGATTTCTTTGGCAGAATTTCAGCAACTTTGCGCGGCCTGGCCCGACTTACGATTAGAACGTGATCCTCAAGGTGAGTTAATTCAAATGGCCCCCGCTGGGAGTGAAACTGGGCATCGTAATTTAGAACTGGGAGGGCAACTTTGGTATTGGAATCGTCAGGCGCGGTTAGGACTTGTGTTTGACTCCTCGGCTGGATTTTTGTTACCCAATGGAGCGGTGCGTTCTCCTTACCTGGCCTGGGTTTCTCTTGCGCGGTGGCAACAATTAACGGATGCAGAAAAACAAGGCTTTGCCCCAATTTGTCCTGATTTTGTCTTGGAATTAGCCTCACCGTCAGATCATCTCCCAACACTCCAGGCCAAGATGTCTGAATATATCAACAATGGGGCGCGTTTAGGTTGGTTGATTGTGCCGTTATTAAACCAGGCCTGGGTCTATCGTCCTGACCAAACTCCTTTGCTGTTAGAACGTCCGGCCCAACTCTTCGGGGATGATGTGTTACCGAATTTTGTTTTAGACTTATGTACTCTCTCTTAAGCACAGCGGTCTCAACTCCTATTTCCCTCGCAAAATTTAGGCAGATTTGTGCGGCCCGGCCCGACTTACGATTAGAACGTGATTCTCAAGGTGAGTTAATCCAAATGGCCCCCGCAGGGAGTGAAACCGGGCGACAGAATGCTGATTTGATCTACTACTTTGTGGCCTGGAATCGTCAGGCGCGGTTAGGACTTGTGTTTGACTCCTCGGCTGGATTTTTGTTACCCAATGGAGCGGTGCGTTCTCCTTACCTGGCCTGGGTTTCTCTTGCGCGGTGGCAACAATTAACGGATGCAGAAAAACAAGGCTTTGCCCCAATTTGTCCTGATTTTGTCTTGGAATTAGCCTCACCGTCAGATCATCTCCCAACACTCCAGGCCAAGATGTCTGAATATATCAACAATGGGGCGCGTTTAGGTTGGTTGATTGTGCCGTTATTAAACCAGGCCTGGGTCTATCGTCCTGAACAAGTTCCAGTCATGTTAGAACGGCCGACTCAACTCACAGGCGATGAAGTGTTACCAAATTTTGTTTTAGACTTAACGGATCTCTGGCATTCCTAACCCCGCAACTTTATGGCTTCTGTATTCCTTGACCGTCTCCACAGTCCCAACCGGCCCGTCATGGTTTTTGATGGGGCCATGGGAACTAACCTACAAGTGCAAAACCTGACCGCAGAAGACTTTGGTGGCAAGGAATATGAAGGCTGTAATGAATATCTCGTCATTACCAAACCAGAGGCCGTGGCCAAGGTTCACCGGGATTTTCTCGCGGCCGGGGCGGATGTGATTGAAACGGATACCTTTGGCGGCACTTCCATAGTTTTAGCGGAATACGACCTAGCCGATCGCGCTTACGAACTCAACAAAACCGCGGCGGAATTAGCGAAACGCCTGACCACCGAATTTTCGACACCGGATAAACCCAGATTTGCCGCCGGATCTATGGGGCCGGGGACGAAACTGCCAACCCTCGGTCATATTGACTACGATACCCTCCAAGCAGCCTTTGCTGAACAAGCCCGGGGCCTGTGGGATGGTGGGGTAGATTTATTCCTTGTGGAAACCTGTCAGGATGTGCTGCAAATCAAAGCGGCTTTGAATGGAATCTTGCAAGTTTTTGAGGAAAAAGGCGACCGGCGGCCGATTATGGTATCCGTAACGATGGAACAACAGGGGACGATGCTGGTAGGCTCGGAAATTGGAGCCGCCCTGACGATCCTAGAACCCTACCCGATTGATATTTTGGGTTTGAATTGCGCTACCGGCCCCGACTTGATGGCCGATCATATTCGCTATTTAACAAAACATTCGCCGTTTGTCGTCTCTTGTATTCCCAATGCGGGCTTACCGGAAAATATTGGCGGCCATGCCCATTACAAACTCACACCGATGGAATTGCGGCTGGCTCTGAGTCGGTTTGTGGAAGATTTAGGCGTTCAGGTGATTGGCGGCTGTTGTGGGACGCGTCCGGATCATATCCAGGCCCTGGCCGAAATTGCCCAAACCCTGACCCCGAAAGAACGCCACCCTGAAATTATTCCCGCGGCGGCTTCAATTTATAGTCCCCAACCCTACGACCAAGACAACTCCTTTTTAATTATTGGCGAACGACTCAATGCCAGTGGCTCGAAAAAATGCCGGGAAATGCTCAATGCGGAAGACTGGGATGGCCTGGTGGCTCTAGGGCGGGAACAGGTGCGCGAAGGAGCCCATATTCTCGATGTCAACGTGGACTATGTTGGCCGGGATGGGGTGCGGGATATGCATAATCTCGTGTCTCGACTCGTTACCAATGTCACCTTGCCCTTAATGCTCGACTCCACGGAATGGGAAAAAATGGAAGCGGGCTTAAAAGTGGCCGGGGGAAAATGCCTGCTCAATTCGACCAACTTTGAAGATGGCGAACCCCGATTTTATAAAGTTCTGGAACTGGCGAAAACCTACGGGGCGGGGATTGTCGTGGGGACGATTGATGAAGAGGGGATGGCCCGGACAGCAGCGAAAAAATTTGCTATTGCCCAACGGGCCTATCGAGCCGCCTTAGAGTTTGGCATTCCCGCGCACGAAATTTTCTTTGATCCCCTGGCATTGCCAATTTCCACCGGGATTGAAGAAGATCGCGCCAATGGCCTGGCCACGATTGAATCCATTCGCCAAATGCGCCAAGAGTTACCCGGCTGTCATATTTTGTTGGGGGTTTCTAATATCTCCTTTGGCTTAAATCCGGCGGCCCGGCAAGTCTTAAACTCAATGTTTCTCCATGAAGCGATGCAGGCTGGGATGGATGCCGCGATTGTCAGTGCGGCCAAGATTTTACCGTTAGCGCGGATTGAACCCGACCATCAGCAACTCTGTCAGGATTTAATCTATGATCGACGGGAATTTGATGCCGATGGGATTTGTGTTTACGACCCCCTCGGAAAGCTAACAGACGTTTTTGCCGGGAAAACCACGAAACGCGATCGTACCCAAGATGCTGCCTTACCTGTTGAACAGCGACTCAAACAACACATTATTGATGGGGAACGAATTGGCTTAGAGGAACAACTCAAAAAAGCATTAGAAATCTATCCCCCCTTAGAAATCATTAATACATTCCTGTTAGATGGGATGAAAGTGGTCGGCGAATTGTTTGGTTCGGGGCAAATGCAACTTCCCTTTGTGCTTCAGTCCGCCGAAACGATGAAATCTGCTGTGGCCTATCTTGAACCCTACATGGAAAAACAGGACGTGGGCGGGAACGGCAAAGGGGTATTTATTATTGCCACGGTCAAAGGGGATGTTCACGATATTGGCAAAAACTTGGTGGATATTATCCTCAGTAACAATGGTTATAAAGTGATTAATTTGGGAATTAAACAGCCGGTTGAAAATATCATTGCTGCCTACGAATCACACCAGGCCGACTGTATTGCCATGAGTGGGTTATTGGTCAAATCTACGGCGTTTATGAAAGAGAACTTAGAGGTCTTTAACGAGCGGGGAATTACAGTTCCAGTGATTTTAGGTGGGGCCGCTTTAACTCCGAAATTCGTCCATGAAGATTGCCAAAACGTCTATCACGGTCAAGTCATTTATGGAAAAGATGCCTTTGCCGATTTGCACTTTATGGATCAACTCATGCCCGCTAAGGCTAAGAATAATTGGGATGATCGGCAAGGATTTTTAGATCAAGCTAATGGGAATGGTCACAAAAAAGCTAAAGAAACGGTTGATCTTGAAAATGAAGCGAACGTTCCAGTCATTGAAACTCCAGAAGATACCACGCGCTCTGAATTCGTCACCCTCGATGTTACTCGCCCCCAACCACCCTTCTGGGGAACCCAAGTTTTAACACCCAATGACATTAACCTATCAGACATCTTTTGGTATTTGGATCTACAGGCCCTGATCGCTGGACAATGGCAATTCCGTAAACCGAAAGAGCAGTCTCGGGAAGAATACGATCAGTTTTTATGTGAAAAAGTTTATCCCATTTTAGAGATTTGGAAACAGCGGGTAATTGCTGAAAACTTACTCCATCCCCAGGCCATCTATGGTTATTTTCCCTGTCAATCGCTGGGTAACTCACTCCAGATTTATGATCCAGAGCTAATCAAACTTGGGCAAACCCCAGACTCTCCCATTGCCACCTTTACCTTTCCCCGTCAACGCTCCGGCCGCCGCTTCTGTATTGCTGACTTTTTCTTACCTGTAGAATCGGGGCAGTTTGATGTCTTTCCAATGCAGGCCGTGACAGTAGGCCATATTGCTACTGAATTTGCGCAATCCCTTTTTGCCAGCAACCAATACACGGATTATTTATACTTCCATGGCCTGGCGGTTCAGGTGGCCGAAGCCTTGGCTGAGTGGGTTCATGCCCGGATCCGTAAAGAGTTAGGGTTTGGGGAGTTTGATCCCGATAATATCCGTGATGTTTTAGCCCAACGCTATCAAGGCTCTCGCTATAGTTTTGGCTACCCGGCCTGTCCCAATATTCAGGATCAATTTCAGCAATTAGAATTACTGGATACGGCTCGCATTGACCTCTATATGGATGAAAGCGAACAAATTTATCCGGAGCAATCCACGACAGCGATCATTGCTTATCATCCCCATGCCAAATACTTTAGTGTTGCTAATAAGTGATTAGAGAGAAACTGATTATGTCATCTCCGGCGGTTACAACGATTATCAAAATGTCTTCATCAGAAAGGTTACTGCCGAAAATGGCAAGAATTTTATCCAAATTTCTATTAGACATCACCTGGGAGGGGAAGCTCAAAAGTTACCTAAAATATAGGAAATCTTACTCCTTGAGGGGTAATTAGCAAATGAGACAAGTTATCGTATATCGAGATGAAGATGGCTACTGGATTGCGGAATGTCCGAGCCTCAAGGGTTGCATTAGCCAGGGGCAGACCAAAGAAGAAGCCTTAGCTAATATCAAGGAAGCAATCTCAGGCTATGTTGCGGCATTAGAAGTGGATGGCTTACCCATTCCAGAAGAAACTTTTGAGACATTTATGGCAGTTGTGTGAGCAAGCTACCGAGTATTTCAGGAAAAGAGTGCATGAAAGCTCTATAAAAAGTTGGACTTTGCCAAAAATCAGGATGGAAACACAGAAATGTCTAAGGTTATTGCATTTGGATGGTACGGCGGTAAATATTCACACCTTGATTGGTTACTTCCACTATTACCGAAGGCAATTCACTACTGTGAACCGTTTGGGGGAAGTGCGTCTGTGCTACTTAATCGTTTGCCATCTCCTATTGAAACATATAATGATATTGATGGTGAGCTAGTAAATTTTTTTCGTGTTCTTAGAGATCAATCTGATGAATTAATAAAGTTAATTGGACTTACCCCTTTTTCAAGAGAGGAGTTGAGAATTGCAGTAGAAGAGCCACTTAGTAATGCTTCTGACTTGGAGCGAGCTCGTCGTTTTTTTGTTAGGGCCCGACAAGTTAGAACGGGACTAGCACAAACAGCCAGTGTAGGACGTTGGGCACACTGCAAGATGACAAGTCGTTCTGGTATGGCAGGAGCAGTATCTCGATGGCTAGGTAGTGTAGAGGGGTTATCTGAAATTGTCCAGAGACTTCTCCGAGTTCAAATCGAGTGTTCATCAGCAATTGAGGTTATACAACGCTATGACAACGAAGAAACCCTTTTTTATTGCGATCCTCCTTACCCGCATGATTCCCGATCTGATAAAAATGCTTATGGCTTTGAAATGAATGATTCAGAACATCGAGAATTGGCAGATGTACTCAAAAATGTGAAAGGCAAAGTTGCGCTATCTGGCTATCACTGTAAACTAATGAACGAGCTATATAGAGACTGGGATTATATTGAATCTCCTCCTAAAAAAGCTCACTCTACCAATACAAGCACTGACAATCTTAAACAAGAACGAACAGAAGTACTTTGGGTAAACTATGAAATTCAAAAACAGGGAGAAACAGAATGCCAGAGCCATCAGAAATCCTTGAAGTTGCTTTTCAGCGAGTAGCTGCAAACTTACAAGAAGTCGTTGTAGCTAATGATCAGATTAGACAAAAGTGTGAGTACATTTCCAAAAATCTTAGCAATCGAGCTGGTGCTAGACTATTAATGTCTTGTCTTCTTGCCAAGATTCATAATCCAAAAGTTGACATAAGAAAACCATACACACAAATTGGAGGTGAAGACTCTTTTTCTGGTCGAACCTATGATGAACAGTACATTACACCTTTTGTGAACAAGTATAATTTACCTTGCAACATTACAACAGCCTTTCTAACCCCAGCATTAAGGAACAGAAATGAGACTTTGGTTCAAGGCTTAAATCTAGTTGGTAGGCCTCCTCAACTCTATACAAACGTGCTTGATTTACTAGATGATGTTTACAATAATCGAGTTCTTCCTAATGATCTTCTTGCTGAAGTCATTCGTTTACTTATAATTCTCAGAGATCAAAGATAGCAGAGAATTAGAGAACTTTTGCAAGCATTGGAAACCACAAAAGATGCAATTCCTCTTTCTTCGGAAAATATTATCAAGCTTATTGAGCAACATTTAAATCTAAAAGGAACCAGCCGTCTTCCTGTTCTGATTGTTGTCGCAGCTTACAATACTGCCCAAAAACATTTAGGAGAGACAGTAGCTTCACTTCACTCTCACAATGCCGCAGATTCTCAAACTGGAGCAATTGGAGATATTGAAATTACCCTTGTTAACGATGATAAAGTAATCACAAGTTATGAAATGAAAGACAAACGTGTCAGCAAGGAAGATATAGACCGTGCCTTACAAAAGCTTAGTGTCATTCAAGACAAGCCTGACAACTATATTTTTGTTACAACAGATGAGATTACATCAGAAGTACAAGATTATGCGTGTTCTTTATATCTGGAAACTAATGGCATAGAATTTGTCGTTCTTGATTGCATAGGTTTTATTAGGCATTACCTACACTTATTCCATAGACTGCGCACTAGCTTTCTTGAAGAGTATCAAAAATTAATCCTTGCTGAATCGGAAAGTTCTGTAAGTCAACCAGTGAAAGAGGCTTTTCTTGCAATGCGTCATGCAGTAGAAGGAGATTAAGTCTTGTGTGTTAGATCAGTTAATATTTTAGACTGCATAAATCAAACTCTGTGATCGTTGACGCTAGTGATAGTATGTATCTTCAGTCTTCCAGAAAATCTTTCGTTCTCCGATGCGCTTTACTTTTATTGTGTTAATTCTTGTCCTACGATAGCAAAGATTAGCCTGATTGCAGTTGCCCTATGGTTTCCACGCCGATTGAGTCCATCCTCAACGAACACCGCAGCTTTGCCCCACCAGATGAATTTGTTGCCAATGCAGTCATCAACAGCCAGGCCGAGTATGAACGTCTCTATGCCCAGGCCCAGGCCAACTCCGAAACCTTTTAGTCCGAAGTGGCAGAAAAAGAATTGCACTGGTGACAGGCCTGGGATAGAAGGCTCAGAAATTCCTTACGATAAAGGTTTTCTCAGTCGATAACCATTTGGCTCAATCACAATAAAAGCACCAGCAAGTTCTTGTTCAGAATAGGTTTGAATCACTTTTTCCAGTTCAGTGTGGGCAGCATTGATTGTGGATGGTAAAGCTCGCAGATAAAGTACACCACAGCCGAAACCTTTGACAAAAACCAGATTGCCATAATCTCTATCTCTTGTAATGAGGATCCGGTGTTGCTCTTGGGCGGTCAGAAGTATCTGCTCGTCACTGGCCTGGGATAAACCAAGTTGAGACACTAGAACAACATCATGCCCCAACTCAACTAAAAATCTAGCTGTCAAGGCATATACGTCTTGGTCAAGGAGGAATTTCACAATCAGGCCGAGGCGAGGTGAATTTCTTCAGATGCGACTAGGGCGATGGCATAACGTAGGCAGGCCTGGATGTCTTCAACCTCAAGATCAGGGTAATAGTCTTGAATGATCTCGGCGAAAGGAACTCCCTCGTTCAAGAGCTCCAGGATATTCAGCACTGTAATCCGAGTTCCAGCGATACAAGGCTTACCAAAATGGATTTGAGAATCAACTTTAATTCTTTCCATAAAATCTTATTTGCCAGTTTTCCTGTCTCTACAATTCTGACAGAGTTTAGTTAAGGTTGACTGAGTTGAACATTTTTTTGTGTCAACAAATTTCGAGCCAGGGCCAAGGAAAATCCCGAAACCTTTTGGGACAAATTGGCAGAAAAAGAATTGCACTGGTTCCAGGCCAAGCCCAAGCAAAGCTGTAAGTAATAGAAATACAATTAGTAGATAGATTTTTTAAAGGAATATCTCGTGACGGAATTACTTGAACAGGCCATTGCCCAACTGAGAAAACTAGCTCCAATTGACCAAGATGCGATTGCGGCTCGTTTTTTAGCTGAAATCGAGGATGAACAACACTGGAATCGACAGTTTGAAGCAACAACAGAGGATCAATGGACTCAAATAGCTGCAATGGTGAGACAAGAGATTAGTAGGGGCGAAATTAATCCTCTCTCTGAAATATTTCCGGTTTGTTCAGATCAATGAAATCAAGCGTAACCAAAACATTCCGTAAAAAGATTGAATCACTCCCCGTAGCCATTCAGAAACAAGCAGCCAAGGCTTATGAATTTTGGCGGTTAGACCCCTACCATAGCAGCCTTCAATTTAAGCGAGTCAGCCAACATCAACCCATTTACTCTGTTCGGATCAGTCTCAATTATCGAGTATTGGGCCTGTTAGAGGATAATCATATTTACTGGTTTTGGATTGGAGAACATTCTGAATACGAGGAATTATTGAAGCGGTTATAATATCTCCCATGTAATTTTCTGATTCAGGCAAAATCATAACTTGACACCCAAGCCAAAGTTCCCTCAAGTCAACTCCTGTCATAGGATAGAAAGATTAGCCTGATTGCAGTTGCCCTATGGTTTCCACACCGATTGAGTCCATTCTCAACGAACACCGCAGCTTTGCCCCACCGGAAGATTTTGTTGCCAATGCGGTGATCAACAGCCAGGCCGAGTATGAACGCCTTTATGCCCAGGCCCAGGCCAACCCCGAAACCTTTTGGGCCGAACTCGCAGCCAAAGAACTCCACTGGTTCCAGGCCTGGGATCAAGTCCTCGATTGGCAACCGCCCCACGCAAAATGGTTTGTCAACGGCAAAATCAACATCTCCTACAACTGCTTAGACCGACATCTGACAACCTGGCGCAAAAACAAAGCGGCGCTGATTTGGGAAGGCGAACCCGGAGACTCTCGCACCTACACCTATGCCCAACTCCATCGGGAAGTCTGCCAATTTGCCAATGTCCTCAAGCAACTCGGTGTTACGAAAGGGGATGTAGTCGGGATTTATATGCCGATGATTCCCGAAGCAGCGATTGCGATGTTGGCCTGTGCCCGAATTGGTGCGCCCCATAGTGTGGTTTTTGGTGGATTTAGTGCCGAAGCCTTGCGCGATCGCCTCAATGATGCCCAGGCCAAGTTGGTGATTACAGCCGATGGGGGTTGGCGGAAAGATGCGATTGTCCCGCTGAAAGAACAGGTGGATAAAGCCTTAGGCAGTGATTTAGTTCCCTCTGTGGCAAATGTCTTGGTGGTTCAACGCACGAAACAAACCATTCCGATGCTACCCGGCCGAGATCATTGGTGGCATGACCTACAAAAAGGGGCGAGTGCGGACTGTCCAGCAGAACCCATGGATAGCGAGGATATGCTGTTTGTCCTCTATACCTCTGGCTCAACTGGAAAACCAAAAGGGGTGGTGCATACAACCGGCGGCTACAATCTCTATACCCACATGACCACGAAATGGGTGTTTGACCTCAACGATATGGATGTCTATTGGTGTACCGCTGATGTGGGTTGGATTACGGGCCACAGTTATATCGTCTATGGGCCACTCTCCAATGGCGCGACAACCCTGATGTATGAAGGTGCGCCGCGGGCCTCCAATCCCGGTTGTTTTTGGGATGTGATTGAAAAGTATGGCGTGACGATTTTCTATACCGCTCCCACCGCAATTCGGGCCTTTATCAAAATGGGTGAACATCTGCCCCAGGCCCGTGACTTGTCCTCATTGCGACTCTTAGGCACAGTGGGCGAACCGATTAACCCCGAGGCCTGGATCTGGTATCACCGGATTATTGGTCAAGAACGCTGTCCGATTGTCGATACCTGGTGGCAAACGGAAACCGGCGGACACATGATTACCTCCCTGCCTGGAGCGATTCCGGCAAAACCTGGCTCGGCCACCAAACCTTTCCCTGGAATATTGGCGGATGTGGTGGATTTAGAGGGCAATCCTGTAGCTGATAACGATGGTGGTTATTTGGTGGTCAGGTATCCGTGGCCTGGGATGATGCGAACCGTCTATGGCGATGATGACCGTTTCCGCCGCACCTATTGGGAGCATATTGCCCCGAAAGATGGGAAGTACGTCTATTTTGCTGGGGATGGGGCCCGCCGAGATGAGGATGGCTATTTCTGGGTCATGGGCCGGGTGGATGACGTGATTAGTGTTTCTGGGCATCGCTTAGGCACCATGGAAATTGAATCGGCGTTAGTCTCGCATCCCTCAGTGGCCGAAGCAGCCGTGGTCGGTAAGCCGGATCCGGTGAAAGGGGAAGAAATTGTTGCCTTTGTCACGTTAGAAAATAATGTGAATGTGGATGAAGACCTGATCAAAACCCTGAAGCAGCACGTTGTCAGTGAAATTGGCGCGTTGGCCAGGCCGGGGGAAATTCGCTTTAGTGATGCTCTACCCAAAACCCGTTCAGGAAAAATTATGCGGCGGTTGTTGCGATCCTTAGCAGCGGGGGAAGAAATTTCGGGAGATACCTCAACCCTGGAAGATCGGTCGGTATTGGATAAGTTGCGGGAAGGAGCCTAGATACCAGGCCAAGTAGGGTGTCCTAACAACTGGCTATCATCAGAACTCACTGTGAACCCCATTGCTCAGAACCGCATCGCCTATGAAACTGCTGGGACAGAGTATGAGAAATACTACTTTGATGAGCAGACTGGCGGCTATGTTCTCATTCATCAGGGGCATAATCGAGGGGAGAGTTTTGCCTCAGAAGTTTTTGTAGCAGAGTCTTTAGCGAGGCAAGGGAACGCGGTGGAGTTGGTGAATGAGCGAGGGGAGGGAAAAAAGTTTGATGCGATGGTTAATGGCCAAGATTGGGAGTTCAAGGAACTTAAGGCCAGTACAGGAAATATCCTCAGTGCCGTTCAGGCTGGAGTCCGCAAAGGGAAGTATCAGTCTGGTCAAATTGCCTATCATGTAAACAGAAGTCTGAACCCAGAAGAGCTAGAGATGCTGAATCGAGGCATTAAAAATGCTTTACGGTGGGACAAAGAGAAGCAAGTCAAGGTTTTAATGCTAGTTAGTTATCAAGGGAATTCAATCGCATTGACGCGCAAGGAGCTTGATTATGGCAAAGTCTTTGAGGGCAGCCATCTATGAAGACATCAAATCGCGAGTCCAGACGGGGTTGACTCATAATTTCCCAGTCGAGTCTCGGTTGATTATGCTAGGGCAGATTTCCTATGCCGCGACACGGGGTGAGATCACGCTGAAACAGGCTGATGAGCTAGAAGCCATGCTTGGCCTGGAGTTATTGCTACCAAACTTTGAGCAAATCCGAGAGATGGGGTTTTGGGGAGATGTTGAACCTGCCGCATAACACCGATTATTGGAGCCCTTTCCGGCCGGGGGAAATTCGCTTTAGTGATGCCCTGCCCAAAACCCGATCTGGCAAAATCATGCGGTGGTTGCGGTCATTAGCGGCGGGAGAGGAAGTGACTGGGGATACCTCAACCCTAGAAGATCGCTCGGTGTTGGATAAGCTGCGGGAAGGGGCATAAATCTTACCCAGTTATAAAACCATTTCATGTTACTGGAACAGGTAAGACTAAGCGAATCAGTCCCCATAAACCACCTCCCAACAGAGTCACCAGGCCCCCGAGAAAAAGCCATAATCTTGCATCGGTTCCTTTTTGGCGATCCCGTAATTCTGCAACATCTTCCTTAATCTCTGAGCGCAAACCCTCAAACTTATCATTTAAGGACTTGAGTTGTTCGACAGTTGTGGCTTGGTTGACCCGAACATCCCCCCGCAACTCCTGAAGATCATGTTTAATCAGGCTAACTTCTCTGTGTAGGTCAGTCATGGCAACTGTGAGTCGCTCTAGGACTTGGATGGTATCATTAGGTTCACTCATTGCCACTTTCTTCTTCAGTCCACTTACTAATATTGTCAGGGAAATTAATGACTTCTGTTACTAACTTAGCTCAAATCTATGCAACAGACGAGATGGAGTGGCTAGAAACAACGATTTACCTCCTCAAAAATCGTCGATTTGAAACTCTAGATCTAGAAAATCTGATTGAAGAATTGGAAGACTTGGGTAATGAAAAGCGTCATGCAGTTGAAAGTTTAGTTGAGCAAATTATCCGACATTTATTACTAGCTGAATTCTGGGATGTTGAACGGGATAAAAATATCAACCACTGGCAAGCAGAAATCATTAATTTCAGAACCCAACTCAGAAAACGATTAACGAATAATTTGTGTCACCACCTAGCCCGAAATTTTGAATCTATTTATCAGGATGCGCTGAAGTATGTCAGAGCCAAGACAGGATTTAAGGTTGAGTTTCCCGCAAGTTGTCCCTATACCCTTGAGCAAGTCTTGGATGTGAATTGGTTTCCTAAGTTCTTCCCTTAAAAATCAAAACTTGATTACCAGGCCGGGGGAAATTCGCTTTAGTGATGCTTTGCCTAAAACCCGTTCAGGAAAAATTATGCGGCGGTTGTTGCGGCCCTTAGCAGCCGGGGAAGAAGTGACTGGGGATACCTCAACCCTCGAAGATCGCTCGGTGCTGGATAAACTCAGACAGGGTAGCTAACAGCAGATCAAGCCAGAGAGTCTTAATCATTCACTATCCAAATTAGCTTGTTCAATTTCTCGATACATGGCTTCTAGTCGGGTTCGGTCGAGTTCCGTAGGATTGGTGAGGAAGGCGAGGATTGCCAAATCGCGTTGAGCTTGGAGTTTAATAATTTCAGCTTGGCGGTTTCTTTCTCGATTTTGACGATCTCGCTCTTGATTTTGTTGGTCTCGTTCTTGAGCTTGTAACTCTCGCTCTCGATCTTGGAGATTTCTCTCTCGCTGTCCTTCAATCGCTGCCAAATATCCAATCCACCCCCTAAGGCCAAAATCCACCATAGCCATCCCGATGGTGGCGATGAATGTCCAGAAGCTCCATTGTCGGAAGGTGTTGGGGGGAAAGGTGGGGGGGAAGTCGGTTGCGTCATAAAATCTAAGAGCAGCGGTGGCGGCAACAAGGATCGTCAGCAGAGTGGGGGGAATTAGGGAAATCAGGGTTGCTTTCATTGTGCCATTTTCCCCAGAGCAGTGTTAAGTTTTGCTTTAGCCGATGCGATGGCCTGGGGGGAGAATCATTTCACCCGTAACATAGTGATGCCACATGGCCTGGTAAGCGGCTTCTACTTCTTTTGTAAAGCCCTTCGCATCCCATAAAGGAGCAGAATAACGGGCACGGCGGAGTTTTTCAGCTACTTTACGGCGGAGTTCATGATCCGTACCAAACCTGACCCCCCACTCCACATATTCCTCCGCAGACCAAGCAATACCTTCTTCAACGCCAGCATTTTTCAAAAAGGTATAACTATTTCGTGCAGCAAACTGTTGTCCCACGCGAGTGACTAACGGGATTCCCATCCAAAGAGCTTCGAGTGTTGTAGTTGCGCCATTGTAGGGAAAGGTATCTAAGATAACATCTGCAATCCCTAAGTTAGCTCGATGAACCATAGAAGTAGGATCACCAGAAATAAAGCGCAGTTGTTCTAAAGAGATTCCAATCTCGGTTGCAATAGACTCAAATAGTTGCTTGACTGTTTTTTCATCCGAGAGTCCTTTAATCAAGAAGTAACTATTAGGAACTTTTTTTATAATTTCCATCTGTAACCGAACTGTACTGGGATGTCGTTTCAGACCAGTTTGAGCGCTCATATAAATAATTGCATCAGATTCTATGCCAAGCACCTGACGCTTAAGTGACACTTCGTTAACCTCAAAGCCTCCAATACCTAAATAAGTTTGAGGGAGTCGCCAAATTGAATTAGGATAATATTCTTGAGCAATATTTGGTAAAACATAAGGGTCAGCAATAAAATAGTCAATTGTGGGCAACCCGAATGTATCAAAACCTAACCAAGTAGCTTGGATTGGTGCTGGTTTGAGAGCCATAACACCGCAGGTGCCATCAAAGGTTCCACTGTCTAAATCAATTAAGATATTTATTTCGTCTTGAATTATTTTTTCTGCAATTTCATAATACCAACTTCCTTCAGTATAAATATTGACATTAAGGGATTTATACCATTCTTGAAGTGGATCATTTCCATGAGTATTAGCACCTACAAAATATAAAAATATTTCAAACTCAGAGTGATTATGTGAACTAATTAACCATCTAGCTAACCAACCAACTGAATGAGTTCTGAAACAAGATGAAACATAACCAATCTTTAGTTTCTTACTATGAGTATCTCTCCAATTTAAGTTAGAGTTGTAAGCTGGTAATTTGAAACCTCTTGTAATAGCGTTATTTTGAATATTAGAACAACATAGATTTGCTAATTCACTAAGCAATGGCAAATAAGCTGATGGCTCGTCATATAAGTACCAGGATACTAAACTTCCAACCAAAAGCCGGAAAGCTTCGTGTTGGGGAATGTTTTGAGGATTATTCTTAATCAATTCAGATAATAAAGCTAGATGTTCATTGTCAATTCGGTATACGTCTTCCCACCGACTTCCAAAGCACAAAATAATATATCTCAGTTTCGCGAGTGTTAAAACGCGAGAGCTTAAGGTATCACATTTTGATAATGCTTCATTGATGCATTCTTCAGCTTGCTCTAGTTTAATTGAGAATCGGTAGATATCACTCATAAGTAACAGTGATTCATAATTTCTATTTGCAGTATCTAAATAAATTTCACCATAATCCACAGCAAGATGCGGAAGATAGTCTTTATACATCAATCGTCTAGTAATATTATCTAAAATGTTAGAAAAATCTGGTAAATAATCTTTAAATAAAACAAGAGATTTCAAAAAACATATTGTAGCTTCATCAGCAAATAGCTTATCAGTTAAAAGTTTAAGAAGATTTTCAAGTCTATTCGAGTATTGGGTAAATTCCTCGATATTAAGATTAGAGTTTAACTGCGCTTGAAGTACTAAAAGATTCTCTTTAATGTATTCAATTTCAAAGTTATTTTCTAGAGCTACATTAATAATCCAGATTAGGTTGGCTATTTGTTCTGGAGCAAACTCTTTGATGTAACCTCTGATTGCGAAAGCCAAGTCAACATTACCATCTTCATATTGATGCTCTGCCTCAATTAGTAACTGAGATGTGAGATAGCTAATGTGTGTATGAACCTCTTCTTGAGATAACTTTGCTAGTGCAATTGACCAGATTAGTTGAGCTTCCTCCTCTCTATTAAGAAGCACAAGGAGAATACCAGCCTGCCAGTAGTTTTCTAGATTATCAGGATCCTCTTCAATAGCATTTTCATAAATTTGGAGAGCTTTATCATACTGTTTTCTTTGGTAATATAGCTTTGCTTCAGGTGGCCAAGACTTCAATTGATTTTGTTGAATAATTGAGGTTAACCAAGTTTCCCACTCTTTAGCTCGGATTTGCCAATTATGATGCTTTTGAATATACTGAACCTGTTGACTAAGTTTTTGGTTTAAGTTTTCTTGTAATTCCGAATCAAGTGTTTTTCGGAGAGCATTAATAACTGCCTCTGCAAACTGGATTTTATATACTTCCCACTCCTCTGTAACTGGTATTAACTCGGCAAAGTTAGCTGTTGTTTCGGGTAATGCCCCCATGTCAGTAGTAATAACTTGACAACCACTAGCCATTGCTTCCATAACAGCAATGCAGCCGGTTTCTTCAAAGGTGTTTGGATAAGTTAAAGCTGTGACAGATTTAAGGTGTTTTGCTAACTCTGGTTGCGGAAGAGAACCAATATATTCAATTCCAGGTATTTCGCAACAGCGACTGTAAAGACTACCATATTGAGCCTGATCTTGGCTATCATCAACTTGATAGACTTTTAGGTCAGAAAAAACTTTAAGCTGGCAGTTAGGAAATTTTGCATAAACTTCTGGGAAAATCTCGAGTAAGATATCTAGACCGCGAAATGGAGTGCTTGTGTAGGCAAGGGTTATAGGTGAGAGTTTTGTAGATATGATAGATTCATCAGGAGAAAAAATTTTCAGAAATGTTGGACTTACACAATGAGCAAAAACTTTTAGCTTAGATTCTGATAAGCCAAATACTTCAACAAACTTATTTTTCTGCCACTGACTTAGAAAAACAAAATAGTCGTAGAGTTCAGCCTCATTTTTTAATAACTCGACTCCAGGCTGATTAGTATTGTGTCCTGTCCATAAAATTAAAAGTGTACTGGAGGGTAGGTACCTTTTCAAAATTTTGGCATTACCGGCATCATTGAGAACTATACATACGTCAAGAGATAGATTATCAAATAGATCAGCGGAAATTAATGAAGTTGGCAGACAAGTGACACCTAATGATGTTGTGATGTACTTAGTTTTATTGATTAAGAAAATCTCATGGCCAAGTTTAACAAGCTCCTCCGCTAGGTAGCACATGGCTGACTGAGTACCACCAAGAGGGCGCTGATAAACGCTTTCTATTGCGTAGTCCCAATCGACTGGGTCAAGGAAACAAATCCGCATAGCTAAAAAAACCAGACTCAAATATGGCCTGGCAAAATGATTAATTAAGTTTGTTTAGATAGGCTAAACTGATTAGCACCCAGGAGCACCACCAGGAGCAGTAGCAGACTTAATAGTTGAACTAGTCAAACCACCACTGGCAGTTACACAACCTGAAACACCCCGATCTGTTGATGTATCGTCAGGAACACCATTGAATTGAGTGGATGTACCGCTAGAACTAGGACCAGCGAAGGTATAAGCTTGGGCAGCGGGAGTTCCAATTTCCAAGCTTGTGAGAGCAGTCGCAAAAGTGGTGTTTTCCAGCCGATAAGCTTGTTGAGCACGGTTCACAGCACCCACAGCAGTTTGAGCACCAGACAAACGAGCTTTACTAGCTTGGCTCAACATAGAAGGTAGGGCAATGGCAGCCAAGATACCGATGATGATGACCACAACCAGCAGTTCAACGAGGGTGAAACCTTCATTGGCTTTTTTCTTGGACAATAGGTGTTGTAAAAACTTGGCCTTGAGTTCAGTTTTCATGAGGGCAATAACTCCTTAGTTCAGTTGACTTTCCCCTTCAAGAGCTACTTTACCCACATTTCCTCCGAGTCATAACACCCTGCTTCAAAATTCCTGAAAACCTGACTGATGAATGGCTTCAATATTTAATGCTATTAAAAAATATTCAAAGGTTGTCTTTGTACTCATCAATGACCGCTAGGACTCGGCGCAGCTTTTCCCGATTTTCGTCACTCGGGTCAATCAGGACGGTTCCGAATGCAATATCTCTTTCAGCTTCAACTCTAGCTCGGCGAGCCGCTTGTTCTTTTTCCTCAATTCTTCTAGCTCGTTCTCGCTGCTCTTCCTCCAATTTTCGCTGCTCTTCCTCAACTCTTCGTTGCTCTTCCTCAACTCTTCGTTGCTTTTCCTCAAGTCTTCGTTGTTCTTCTCTAGCCAAGCGGTCTGTTTCTCGATTTCTACGGTTCCACTCAACGCCGAAATTAACCAATGTAGCCAAGAGGGCTGCCACAGTGAGTCGGTTGCTCCAGATTCGTGGGTCGGGGATGATGCCGAGGATGGAAAAGTCTCTTTCATCGTAGAACCTCAAAAATGCAATGCTAATAACCAAAACCGTTACGGTCGTGCCTGGGAGTAGGGCTAGAAAGTTAATCCAAATCCGCACCAGAGTAGATATTCCTTACAAACTATCTTGATACTCGCGTAAGAGAATGAGAACTTGTTGTAACTTTTCCCGATTCTCGTCACTCGGGTCAATCAGGAGGGTTCCGAATGCAATATCTCTTTCAGCTTCAACTCTAGCTCGGCGAGCCGCGCATTCTTCTGCCTCAAGTCTTCGTTGCTTTTCCTCAAGTCTTCGTTGTTCTTCTTTAGCCAAGCGGTCTGTTTCTCGATTTCTACGGTTCCACTCAACGCCGAAATTAACCAATGTAGCCAAGAGGGCTGCCACAGTGAGTCGGTTGCTCCAGATTCGTGGGTCGGGGATGATGCCGAGGATGGAAAAGTCTCTTTCATCGTAGAACCTCAAAAATGCAATGCTAATGACCAGAACCGTTACGGTCGTGCCTGGGAGTAGGGCTAGAAAGTTAATCCAAATCCGCACAAAGGTAGTTGTTCCTGACAAGTTATCTTTAATCTCTATAGTCGCGCAACAGTTCCAAAACCCGTTGTAGCTTTTCCTGCTTAGATGTTAGGGTTGGCTCAAAGGATCCTCACTACTGTGGATCATGTCTCGGCCTCCCTCACCCCCAACGTTTGCTTAAAACATGAGTGCTTTACCAAGTTTGTCTGATTCATCAACTGCAACGCCTGAACCCGGCCAGACCTTACCCCGTTGGAAAGCTGGGGAGATCTTAGAAATAACCATTACGGATTTGAGTTCGACTGGGGATGGCCTGGGGCGATGGGATGAGCGAGTTATTTTTGTCCCGGATACTGTGCCAGGGGATCGGGTGCGATTACGGTTAAGCCATGTCAAACCCCGCTATGGCTATGGCAACCTTTTAGAATTGCTTTCTCCAGGCCCTGAAAGGGTTCGACCTGCTTGTATCGTGGCTGATAAGTGCGGCGGCTGTCAGTGGCAAACCGTGGGCTATGACTTACAAGTTGCGGCCAAACAAGAACAGGTGAAATCGGCCCTAGAACGGATTGGCAAGTTTGAGCAAGTCCCCCTCGACTCGATTATTCCCGCCCCACAATCTTTAGGTTATCGGAACAAGGTCAGTTATCCCTTAGGGTT
This sequence comes from Pseudocalidococcus azoricus BACA0444, assembly GCF_031729055.1. NCBI lineage: Bacteria > Bacillati > Cyanobacteriota > Cyanophyceae > Acaryochloridales > Thermosynechococcaceae > Pseudocalidococcus > Pseudocalidococcus azoricus. The sequence continues at coordinate 129,447 of NZ_JAVMIP010000006.1, forward strand.
TCATAAAGGCCAAGTCCAGGCCGGCTATTACCGCAAAGGCAGCCATCGGATTGTCAACTTAAATCAATGTCCGGTTCAAGATGTGCGCTTAAATCCCCTCTTAGCCGGTGTCAAGTTAGATATTCAAGACCAGGCCTGGAGCATCTATAACGAACTGGATCACACCGGGGCATTACGGCATCTGGGCTTACGGATTGGGCGGCGGACGGGGGAAATATTATTAACCCTGGTGACAGCTTCTGATGATTTATCGGAATTGTCCGAACAAGCCGCAGTCTGGATGGCCACTTACCCAGGCCTGGTGGGGGTCTGTCTAAATTACAATTCTCAGCCTGGAAATCAGATCTTTGGCCCCGAAACTGAGTTAATTACTGGAGAAGCTTCAATTCGAGAACAGTTTGCTGGCCTGGAATTTGTCATTAATGCCACCAGCTTTTTTCAAGTCAACACAGAGCAGGCAGAAGTTCTGGTGGAGATTATTAAAAGGGAATTGAATCTCTCCCAAACCGAAACGATTTTAGATGCCTTTTGTGGAGTGGGAACCTTGAGTTTACCCCTAGCCACCCAGGCCCGGGCCGTTGTTGGGGTGGAAATTAGTCCCGCCACAGTTGCCCAGGCCCAGGCCAATGCCGAGATTAACCAGATCACCAATGCTGAATTTATGGTCGGAGATATGGCGACTTGGATACCAGCGGCGGATTGGCATCCCGATGTTATTTTGTTAGACCCACCCCGGAAAGGCTGTGATCCAGAGACTCTGGCCTGTCTAGAAACCTTGGCGGCCCCGCGGATTGTCTATGTCAGTTGTAACCCCGCCACCTTAGCCCGAGATCTGGATCAGCTTTGTCATCAGGGAGCCTATGAACTGATCAAGGTTCAACCCCTCGATTTCTTTCCCCAAACTGCCCATGTGGAAACCGTGGCCTTCCTCCGCCGCCGGAACTAATCCATGACCGAAGCCCTTGTTGCCAGTTATTGGCCCCTAATTACCTGGATTGGCCTGGGGATGATCGGCTGTCGGTGGTTGCCAGGGATGATTCCCTACTGGTTAGGACGAGGCCTGTATTGGCTGGGAGTCCCGATCGAGGTGTTTAGCCTAGTCCGCCAAACCGATTTTAGTCAGATGATTGGCCTGGTGCCGGTGTTTGCCCTCAGTACCTTAGCGGTGGGATTTTTTGTCGCTCAATTGAGTTATCCCCTCCAGCGGCGGTGGTTTATTCCCCAATGGTTAATAGTGAACCCGACCCAGGCCAGTTTGTTTTTACCCATAGCTGAGGATCGGGCCTATCGGGGGAGCTATCTGCTGGCCTCGGTGTTAGGCAATACGGGATTTGTCGGTTTAGCGATTGCAATTCAGGTCATGAGTCCCGAACATTTGGGCTGGGCCGTGTTTTTTGCGGTAACTCAAAATGTGATTGGCACCTATGGCTGTGGGGTCTTAATTGCCAGTTACTACGGGCGGGCCACCCAGGGTTGGACTCAAGTGAAGGACTTGCTGACTGTGCCGAGTTTATGGGCATTTCTCCTCAGTATGGCTTTGCGGCCCGTAGAATTTCCAACTGGCCTGGAAACTGCCCTTAATACCGAAGTTAATCTTGTGATTCCCCTTGCCTTTATTTTGATTGGAATTCGCCTCAGACAATTACCCAATTGGCAGTCGTTGAAGTTGGCCCTCTTACCGACCTTAATTAAAGTCTTGATTTTGCCCCTATTGATGGGCGGCCTGGCCTGGGGCGTGGGGTTGCATCGGGAAGCGATTTTTGCCCTTGTCCTGATGGCGGGAACTCCGACTGCGTTCGCGGCCCTGATTTTGGCAGAGGAGTACGAACTCAACCGCGACATTACCACCAGCAGCATTGCCCTTAGCACAATCGGGATTTTAGCCCTACTACCCCTATGGTTACTGATCCTTGAAAAAACCTAGGTTTGCGTCCGATTAAAGTAGAGTATTTTTATGAATGGGTCAAAAGTTTTTCTATGATAAGTTAAATAAAATTATTATAGGTATTGATTATCAAATGCTAGAAAAAACAACTTCCAATAAAACTGTTGATGGTTTACAGTTTAGCTTTTTGCACCCAATTCTTCGGACTGGTCTATGATCCTCAATTGTCTGTTGCATGTCACAATACAAAACAATAAGCTTCTAAGGAGAACTTCCCTTGGCCCATACAATTGTCACCGAAACCTGTGCCGGGATTGCCGATTGCGTGGAAGCCTGTCCGGTGGCCTGTATTCATCCGGGGCCTGGTAAAAATACGATGGGTACAGATTGGTATTGGATAGATTTTGCAACCTGTATAGACTGTGGGATTTGTTTTCAAGTTTGCCCAGTTGAGGGAGCCATTGTCCCGGAAGAGCGGCCCGAACTCCAAAAAACTCCAGCGTAAGTCACTGAGATGGCAGAACCCCTCTTGGTCGTAGAATCCGTCTATGCGGGCTATGTAACAGATTTAGATATTCTCCAGGGAATTAACTTTCAACTCTTTCCCCAAGAGCTTGTGGCTGTCATTGGCCCTAATGGGGCGGGAAAGTCAACCCTCGGAAAAACAATTGCGGGACTCTTATCACCCCGGCAAGGCAAAATTACGTTTCAAGGGCAAAACATTACCCAACTGCGGCCGAACCAAATTGTCCAACGGGGAATTGCCTATGTGCCTCAGATTGCCAACGTGTTCCGCTCCTTAACCATAGATGAAAACTTGGAGATGGGGGCATTTTTACGCAGCCAGAATATCAAGAAACTCAAGGAAAAAATTTTTACAGCCTTTCCAAAACTCGCAGAACGGCGCAAACAACGGGCTGGGACTTTATCCGGTGGCGAACGGCAAATGTTGGCCATGGGACGGGCGATGATGATTGATCCCCAGGTGATGATTTTGGATGAGCCTTCGGCTGCCTTATCCCCGCGCTTGGTCAATGATATTTTTGCCAAAATCAAGGAAATTAATGCTCTGGGAACTGCAATTATCTTGATTGAGCAAAACGCCCGCACCGCCTTAGGACTGTCTGACCGGGGGTATGTTTTAGATACTGGTAAAGATAAACTATCGGGGCCTGGGCAGGTTTTATTGAATGACCCGCAGGTGGGCGAACTTTATCTGGGTGGGGGTAAGCTTTCTTAAGTCAATTTTGAGGCTTTAGAGGGGCAAGCGATCAATATCTCTGTTCCGACCAATCACCACCATCACGGCCCCTTTTTTCAGTCGTTGCTCTGGGTCTGGGTTAACGGCCACATTGTTATCACAAATCAAAGCCACAAGATTCAGTCCATAGTGTCGCCGCAGGCCAACCTCCGCTACGGTTTTGTGATCAAATTGTTCCGGGACGCGTACTTCCACAATGCTCTGATCCGGATCTAAATCAAACCGATCTAAAATAGCTGGCCGGGTTAAGCTGTGGGCCAAATTACAGCCGGCTTCATATTCCGGAAAAACCACTAAATCTGCCCCGACCCGCTCCAGCAGCTTCTTATGAACTTCTGAGGAGGCTTTAGCGACAACATGGTGAACTCCGGCTTCCTTGAGATTCAGGGTTGTAATCACACTGGCTTCCAAATGGTTTCCGATGGCGACGACAACCGTTTCAAACTCGATAATGCCCGCTTCCTTCAGGGCCTGGGGATCCGTTGAGTCAATTTCTAAGGCATGATCCACTAACCGCTCTAGCATGACTTGGGCCACTAACCGTTCTTCCCGGTCTGTCCCTAACACTTCGTAACCCAAGTTGTGGAGTGTTTCGCAAACACCTCGGCCAAACCGACCCAGGCCAATGACGGCAAATTGTTGATTGGTTTTCCGCATCCCCCGCAAGAGGCCAAGAGAGGAAAAGTTCACAGTTAATGCTCCTAGAGGTTAATGAAAGGATTACTTCGAGTCTAAGTTTGAGGCCTGGGTGCGACGATTCCGACACCGATCTGAACAATACTTCACTTCATCCCAACAATCAGCCCATTTTTTTCGCCAGGTGAACGGCCGCTGACAAACCAAACAAATTTTCGTCGGCAGGTTTTCTTTGCGGCGTTGCTTAGGCATACCCCATCTGAACCCTGGGAATATAAGGTTGATTGCCAATGCTGTGACTACATTTATTTTCTCTTACTTTTCAGCATTTCTTTAGTCGCTCTCTGCGATTTAGCTCAAAGCTCAAATGTTCAAGCTCGGAGGTAGAATGGATTCAAAAGCCAAATTTGACTTCGGGGATTGATCATGATTTTGGTGGGATTGCAGAGGTGCGTAGAACTGTGACCCGATGATCTTGAGGTTTCAACATTAGTCATCCCTTTAGGCAAAATATTTCTGTCTGATACATAAGTTAGGCTATCTTCTTGGGTTGGATCGTAACCAGTAACGTTATGGGTTACAATCCATGAATGATAGACAGTTTCAAGCATCAAGGACTGGAGCAGTTCTTTGCATCAGGAACCACCCGAGGTATTCAGGCAAAGCATGCCAAGCGAATTCGGATGATTTTAGCCCGTCTCAATGCTGCGACTTCCCCGCAAGACATGAACTTGCCTGGATTAGTGCTTCATGAACTAGCAGGTCAACGCAAAGGAACCTGGGCGGTGAGAGTATCTGGAAACTGGCGAATTACGTTTACCTTTGATGGTGTTGATGCTAGTAATGTTGATCTTGAGGACTACCACTGATGAAAATGCATAATCCACCACATCCTGGTGAGGTGCTGAAAGAACTTTGTCTTGAACCTTTAAATTTGACGGTGACTGATGCTGCTGAAGCTTTGGGTGTAAGCCGAAAAACCCTGTCCGCTATCTTAAATGGGAGGGCAGGCATTAGTCCCGAAATGGCGATTCGATTGGGGAAAGCTTTTGATACATCGCCCGAAAGCTGGCTGAATCAGCAAATGCAGTACGACCTTTGGCAAGCAGAGCAGACCGTTGGTAAGATTGAAGTCAAACGTTTATCACTTGCCTAACAAGGGTTTGCAGCGGTGGCTGAAATTTTTGAACCAGCATTAGAGGGTTGAGTGCGTCCCCTGCAAACCAAGCCGTTGAGCGGCAGATATAATTTTTTCTGCGAAATAAATAACTAACGGACTAGAAGGAAATTATGTCAAACAAAAAAGTAATTGCTGACAAACCAAACAAATTTTCGTCGGCAGGTTTTCTTTGCGGCGTTGCTTAGGCATACCCCATCTGAACCCTGGGAATATAAGGTTGATTGCCAATGCTGTGACTACATTTATTTTCTCTTACTTTTCAGCATTTCTTTAGTCGCTCTCTGCGATTTAGCTCAAAGCTCAAATGTTCAAGCTCGGAGGTAGAATGGATTCAAAAGCCAAATTTGACTTCGGGGATTGATCATGATTTTGGTGGGATTGCAGAGGTGCGTAGAACTGTGACCCGATGATCTTGAGGTTTCAACATTAGTCATCCCTTTAGGCAAAATATTTCTGTCTGATACATAAGTTAGGCTATCTTCTTGGGTTGGATCGTAACCAGTAACGTTATGGGTTACAATCCATGAATGATAGACAGTTTCAAGCATCAAGGACTGGAGCAGTTCTTTGCATCAGGAACCACCCGAGGTATTCAGGCAAAGCATGCCAAGCGAATTCGGATGATTTTAGCCCGTCTCAATGCTGCGACTTCCCCGCAAGACATGAACTTGCCTGGATTAGTGCTTCATGAACTAGCAGGTCAACGCAAAGGAACCTGGGCGGTGAGAGTATCTGGAAACTGGCGAATTACGTTTACCTTTGATGGTGTTGATGCTAGTAATGTTGATCTTGAGGACTACCACTGATGAAAATGCATAATCCACCACATCCTGGTGAGGTGCTGAAAGAACTTTGTCTTGAACCTTTAAATTTGACGGTGACTGATGCTGCTGAAGCTTTGGGTGTAAGCCGAAAAACCCTGTCCGCTATCTTAAATGGGAGGGCAGGCATTAGTCCCGAAATGGCGATTCGATTGGGGAAAGCTTTTGATACATCGCCCGAAAGCTGGCTGAATCAGCAAATGCAGTACGACCTTTGGCAAGCAGAGCAGACCGTTGGTAAGATTGAAGTCAAACGTTTATCACTTGCCTAACAAGGGTTTGCAGCGGTGGCTGAAATTTTTGAACCAGCATTAGAGGGTTGAGTGCGTCCCCTGCAAACCAAGCCGTTGAGCGGCAGATATAATTTTTTCTGCGAAATAAATAACTAACGGACTAGAAGGAAATTATGTCAAACAAAAAAGTAATTTTCGTGGCTTTTGCTATCGAAGACGAGGGGTAGAGGGACTTTCTCAAGGGCCAATCTCTAAATACGAACTCACCGTTTGAATATATCGATATGTCCGTGAAAGAGCCCTACAATTCCAACTGGAAGGAGCATGTCCTCACTCGTATCCGTCGCTCAGATGGCGTTATTGCCCTTGTGAGCAAAAACTCCCTCACTTCGAGTGGGCAGCAATGGGAGATCGAATGCTCACGCAAGGAAAAGAAGAAGGTTCTCGGTATTTGGGCCTATAAAAACGACCGAACAAACTTACCAGGTGTTAACACTGTGGTGTGGACGTGGGACGCAATCAAGAATTTTATCGACAGCCCTAGGAGACTGTTTTCCCAACAAACGGCTGCGCTCGGAACAATCTTGAAGATAGGCGGCAAAGTAATCGCTTGATAGAAGAGTTACGTTTCAAGCGGTATGTGAAGCATTGTTCGGCAGATGTTCTTGGATAGAAGTTCTTCCAGGTCAAGAATAGCTAGAGCCACAATTTACAATGGATAAAGAGAATAAAGAGTTGCTGGGGAAGGGCTGATGACGTTACAAGAAATACAAAATCAGGCATTGCAGTTGCCAGTTGGTGATCACTGGCGTTTAGTCCAGTCCCTGTTAAGTTCAATTCAGCAGGAAACCTTTCTGGTTAATCCTCCAACAACAGACGGGAATTCTCTGATGGGCCTTAATCCCTGGACTCAAAGCCTCATTGGGGTCGTTCATTTAGGTGCAGAAGATTCTACTACAGAGTGCTATAGAAAACAGTAATTATTCATGAGAAAATACCATACATAGTCAGATGAGAAGAATGGAGAACAAAATAACCTAAAAACAGTTCAAATAGATATTTTGTAATTTTAAACGTCTTCAATAAGTGTCACACTTTCCTTAAGAAGTTTTTAACTTGCAGCCACACTACTTCAATCGGATTTTGTTCCGGTGCGTATGGAGCTAATTTGATGCAGTAAATCCGCCATTCTTGTTCTGACTTATCTCCATTGACTTGATGTAAATATTTACGGAAATCATCACTGTCATGATATGCTGCACCATCCCAAATCACAATGATTTTCCGATTGGGATGAATCGCCTTTATCCCTTTGATATACTGAATAGTATTCTGACTATTTCCACTCAAATAAGGTTTGACAATTAGGCGACCTGTGACATAGTTAATTGCACTATAATCGGTTTGCCTCTCCTTTATATTCTTGATGGGAACCTGTATTCTTTCGTTCATTTTACCCCAAGCGTATCCACAAATATCCCCTGAAACAAGATGGCACTGATCCACGCAGTAGACAACGGTTTTTCCTGATTCAATTGAAACTCG